>NZ_JAFIRA010000120.1 GCF_022848905.1 Thermostichus vulcanus str. 'Rupite' | reverse complement strand
ATCAACCACGGATGGCAGGAGCCGTCTCCACAGCCGCCAAATCCAAGGGGAAGTTGTGAGCATTGCGCTCATGCATCACCTCCATACCCAGGTTGGCCCGGTTCAACACATCGGCCCAAGTCCCAACCACGCGGCCATTGCTGTCCACAATCGACTGGTTGAAGTTGAACCCGTTCAGGTTGAACGCCATGATGCTGATGCCCAAAGCCGTAAACCAGATCCCAATCACAGGCCAGGCTGCCAAGAAAAAGTGCAGACTCCGGCTGTTGTTGAAGCTGGCGTATTGGAAAATCAACCGGCCAAAATACCCGTGAGCCGCCACAATGTTGTAGGTCTCTTCTTCCTGACCAAACTTGTACCCAGCGTTCTGAGACTCATCTTCAGAAGTCTCACGAATCAAGCTGGAGGTCACCAAAGACCCGTGCATCGCAGAGAACAGCGCCCCACCAAACACACCGGCCACACCCAACTGGTGGAACGGGTGCATCAGAATGTTGTGCTCAGCTTGGAACACCAACATGAAGTTGAACGTCCCAGAAATCCCCAACGGCATCCCGTCGGAAAAAGACCCCTGACCAATCGGATAAATCAAAAACACAGCCGTTGCCGCCGCCACAGGCGCAGAGTAGGCCACCGCAATCCAGGGACGCATCCCCAAGCGGTAGCTCAATTCCCACTCCCGACCCATGTAGCAGAACACACCCAGCAAAAAGTGCAGCACAATCAGCTGGTAGGGGCCGCCGTTGTAGAGCCACTCATCCAAAGAAGCAGCTTCCCAAATCGGGTAAAAGTGCAGGCCGATAGCCGCAGAAGAAGGCACCACAGCACCAGAGATGATGTTGTTGCCGTAGAGCAAAGAACCAGAGACCGGCTCACGAATGCCATCGATGTCCACTGGGGGAGCACCGATAAAAGCGATGATGAAGCAGGTGGTAGCAGTCAGCAAAGTGGGGATCATCAACACGCCGAACCAGCCGATGTAGAGGCGGTTGTCGGTGGAGGTGACCCACTCACAGAACTGCTCCCACACGTTGCTCGCAGAGCGACGTTGGATAACAGTAGTCATGATTGGGTACGAACTTCCCGTAGGGAAGCGCGAAGATTTACACCCTAAGATTAAGTGATCCGTTAAGTTTCGTCAA
>NZ_JAFIRA010000119.1 GCF_022848905.1 Thermostichus vulcanus str. 'Rupite' | reverse complement strand
TTGCCAGAGAACCTCAGCTGGAACGGGATCCCTTTGCTTTGGATCCCTTGGCCAGTCTTTCCTATGTGCCCTCGATCATGTATCACGACGTGGTGGCCAGCCGTAAAGAAGTCTGGTTTGACACCACCTTGGCGGAGCTGCGGCAACATTTCGAGGCCATCAAACAGGCGGGGGTTACCCCCATCCACATCGACCAGTTGTACAAACACCTACGGGACGGGGATCCCTTGCCGGAGAAAGCCATCCTCCTCACCTTTGACGATGCCTATCTCGGCCTGTACGAGAATGCTTATCCTCTCCTGAAGGAGTACAACTTCCCGGCAGCCTACTTTGTTCAAACCGGGTTTGTCGGTGTGCCCACCAGCAAAGATCACTTCACCTGGGATCAAATGCGGGAGATGGATGCCAGCGGGTTAATCGACTTTGCTGCCCATACCGTCAACCATCCCCCCGATCTGCGAGTGTTGGAGGATGCGCGCCTGCGCCGAGAAGTGTTCGATTGCAAAACCAAGCTGGAGGAGGAACTGGGCCATCCCATCGATTACTTTGCCTACCCGGAAGGCAATCGGGATGAGCGGGTGATGCAATACCTGGCGGAGGCTGGCTACCTGATGTCCTTCACCATGGATCCCGGCTTTACCGGGCAATCCCCCAACCTGCTGGAGGTGCGCCGCTTTAACCAATTCCGCATCACTGAGGCGATTATCGGGGCCAAAACCATCAACCTGAGCCGCAGCCCCGACTACTTGCTCGACGTGACCCAACCTTTGGCGTTGACCGATGAAGTGATCGATCAGGTGCGCACCCTTACCATTCGCGGCGGACGGGCTGCCACGGTGCATGCGGAGCGTCGGTATGAGGTCAGTACCCTCGCCCAGCGCTATCAAGCGGATGCGGGCATCAACGGCAGCTTTTTCTCGATCCCCTGGATCAACTCTGCCAGCAACATCATGGTCGGGCCGGTCATGGCCGCCAACCATAAAACCTTCATTCCCGGTCGCCCGGAGGATGACAAGGTGGTGCGGGGTCGTCCCTTGGTGTTGATGGGTAAGGATCGGGTTCGCTTTGTCCCCTTCGACCCCGATACCATGACCAACTTGGCCAGCATTCAGAAGCTGATGCCAGATGTGACGGATCTGTTTGTGGCTGGTTTGTGGCTGGTTAAAGATGGCCAAGCTCTTTCGCAAGCGGAGAT
>NZ_JAFIRA010000118.1 GCF_022848905.1 Thermostichus vulcanus str. 'Rupite' | reverse complement strand
TGCATAAACGTCCTGCTGCCTACACATCCAAAACCGACCACAGGACAGGATTGATTGGGAAAAGGAGTGGGCATTTGTTCACCGGGCAGGACGGGTATTGCTGTGATGCCGACTGGAATGCCGCAATGAACCTAGCCCAGTGGGACGGGTTTTCGTGTCCTTTGAGTCTAAAAGAAGCCCTGCCCGTAATAGGTAGGGTCGGCTCAGGGGATGGGGTAGTTGGCAATCCCCTGAACTCCATGAATACCTTGCAGCTTCAAGCTGTGGGGAGCTAGAAGGGAGAATCCCCCGGTTTCTAACCGGGGGAGTGTCAATGAACCAACATCGGCTCTCCAAGTGCGGATGGGAACTGGCTATGATGAAACCATGGTAAAAACAGAGACTACTCCCGTGGATGCGACAGATATCCCAGCAGGGAAAAATAGTAACTATAATAACATAACCTTGACAATGACAACACCTCAGGAGAGCGATTCCATCGGTGGTGGCGAAGCTTTTGAAAACTATTTGGGATCGTCTAGCCACGGCACTAAAAGGATGGTTTGGCCCTAAGCCCGTGCGACGCAAACCTTTACAGGTGGACTGGGTGATCCCAGGCAAGCTTGCGGTTGGCAAATTCCCTCAGGAACAGGATATCGATATTCTGCTCAGCCACAACATTCAGCTTATTCTTACCCTCTCTTACCCGGAAGAATGTAGCCTCCCTCCCGAGCTGCGCAAGCGGTTCCGTCATGGCTATGTCTCTATGCCCGATAGCCGCCATCGACAATCGATTCAACCGGCTCAACTCCTCAGGGCTGTCGAAGTGATCCATCGTGCCCTCAGTAGTGGTCTTTCTGTGTATGTCCATTGCTTGGCAGGGATGGAACGCTCTCCCCTGGTGTGCGTTGCCTATCTTTGTTTACATCGCAAAATGCCTATTGAGGAAGCGCTTCGTTGGGTAAAACAAGTGCATCCCTCTTCTATGCCAACTCCTGCTCAACTCCAAGTCCTCCAGTACTGCTTGCACAAACAGCAGGAACTCACTCAACCCTAAATGCCTCACCTCAACGGCGGCGACGAGGTTGCCCAGTCTGGCGAGCAGGAGTTCCTGTGCCCACTTTTTCTTCTTTGCCAGCCTCACTGTAGTAGTACTGGTAATAGGCATAGCCCTGATTGACTGACAAAAGCTGCTTACAGATAGCTGGGTGCCTTGCTGTGCGGTAGTTTTGGAGATTGAAGAGATGAAGGGGGAGCCAGCGTTCTAAGCTTAGATACCACTCAAAACCGTGAAC
>NZ_JAFIRA010000117.1 GCF_022848905.1 Thermostichus vulcanus str. 'Rupite' | reverse complement strand
TGATCGGCCCCCACGGACGGGTCCAATTTGATTGTTAGTGCAATGATGGTCGTGGCGCCAGCGCGGGCGGCATCGCTGGTTGGGGTTGCAGGGCCGCCCGCGCGAATGCCGGGATGAAGACCTCCGGCGCCGGCGGCTTGTAGCCGAGCGATCCATGCGGACGCACGGTGTTGTAATGCCGACGCCAGCTTTCCACGATGATCCTGGCCTCTTTGAGCGTGTAGAAGATCTCGCCGTCGAGGAGTTCGTCGCGCAGGCGAGCATTGAAGCTCTCGATGTAGCCATTCTCCCATGGGCTTCCGGGTGCGATGTAGGCAGTCTTCGCCCCGACGGCGGTGATCCAGTCCTGCACGGCCGTGGCGATGAACTCCGGGCCGTTGTCGGAACGGATGTGCTCAGGCACGCCGCGCAGGATGAACAGGTCGGACAGGACGTCGATGACGTCGGTGGAGTTGAGCTTGCGATCGATGAGGATCGCCAGCGCCTCATGCGTGAACTCGTCGATCACGTTAAGCATGCGGTACTTCCTTCCGTCATGAGTGCGGTCCTCGACGAAGTCGTAGGACCAGACATGGTTGGGCCGCTCGGCGCGCAGGCGGATGCATGATCCGTCGGCGAGCCAGAGCCGGCCTTTCTTCGGTTGTTTGGCTGGAACCTTCAGCCCCTCTTGCCGCCAGATGCGCTCGACCCGCTTGTCGTTGACCACCCAGCCCATCTGGCTGCGCAGAAGCTCGGCGATCTTGCGATAGCCGTAGCGGCCATAGCGGCGGGCCAGTGCAACGATGTCCTCGGTCAGTTGCTGCTCGTCGTCCCGGCCGCGAGGAATACGCCGCTGCGTGGAGCGATGCTGCCCAAGCACGAGGCATACCCGGCGCTCCGACACGCGCTTCGGCAGAACCGAGCGAACATGGTCGATGCAGGCACGGCGACGCGAGGGGCTCAGAAGTTTCCCCGCGCAGCCTCCGTCAGGATCAGCTTGTCCAGCGTCAGATCGGCCACCGCCTTGCGAAGCCGTTCGTTCTCCTTCTGGAGATCCTTCAACTGCCGAAGCTGGTCACGGCTCATGCCGCCATATTGCTTGCGCCACCGGTAGAACGTCAGTTCGGAAACGCCGATCTGGCGAACGGCATCCGCCATCGCCATGCCTTGGCCGCGCAAAACCTCAACCTGCCGAAGCTTCGTGACGATCTCGTCGGGCTTGTGTCGCTTGTTTGCCATTGTGGTCCTCCTTCATGGTCAAAACCATACTTCAAGGTGGACCCGTTCAATGGGGGTGGATCA
>NZ_JAFIRA010000116.1 GCF_022848905.1 Thermostichus vulcanus str. 'Rupite' | reverse complement strand
GCAAATAGATTTGGGGTTTCTTTGTACTGCTTTTTGAGCCATCTTACCGATGCGTACTTATACAACCCCTTCTCCCATTTCACCCATTTGAGTAGCCGATGGTTTAAGCCGTTCCATACATCTCGCATCCCTGCTTGCCAAAATTTATGGTAGTAGTTGATCAGTCCTCGGATGATTGGATTTAACCTTCGCGCTAATTCCTCTATGGGAACTCTGCACTTGTGAATTTCCAGTTCCCCGAACTTCTCACGAATGGCTTTCTTGGACTTTTGACTTGCAAAAGTGCCAGGCAGTAATAGCCACCTTCCGTTTACAAACCTGCGTATTGGGCGAATACTGAAACCAAGAAAATCATATTTCCTCGGATACTGTTTTTCCGCTTTTCCGCGCAGGTTCACAATTTTGGTCTTTTCAGGATGTAGTGTCAATTTGCAAGCTCGCATTCGTTGCTCTATTGCTCGCAGCATGAAAAGCGCTTGCTTCTCTGTTTTACAGTGTACGATGATGTCATCCGCATATCGCTCAAAGGGCTTCTCGGGATGAAACTTATCCATCCATTTATCGAAAACCACATGTAGAAAGAGATTTGCCAAAAGTGGACTAATCACCCCTCCTTGTGGTGTGCCTGTTGTACGTCTGCGAAGGTTCATCTCTTGTAAAACATCAGCTTTAAGCCAACGCTCCACGTACAGATGCACCCATTTATCCTTGCAATAGTGCCGTAGTGCTTGCATCATCAGGTCGTGATCGATGTTGTCGAAATACCCTTTGATGTCGATGTCTATGGCAAAGTCGTGGTTGAAACAATTCCGCTGACTTTGAGCCACTGCATCATGGGCACTTCGTTTGGGTCTATACCCATACGATGCTTTGTGAAACAGCGGCTCTAATTGCAATTCAAGATGGTGCTTAACAACTTGCTGTGCGATACGATCTAAAAGGGTGGGAATGCCAAGAGGTCTTGTCCCTCCACCCTTTTTAGGTATCATTACAGCCTTAACAGGGTCAGGAAAGTAACTGCCCGAACTCAGACGATTCCAAAGCTTGTACATATGCTTCGACAAGTTGTTGTCCAACTCCGCCCAAGTCATACCATCTACTCCTGAACCGCCTTTATTCTGCTTTACTTTCTTGTACGCCTGCCAAACCATCACTCTGGTTATTGGTTGCGACTTTGTCTCATAATAATCTATCATCCCATTGCTGGTTGTAAATAATTACTGAAACACAAACATGCTGCACCCTTCGCTCCATGACCATTACAGCCACTTCAGCACTACTACGATGCAGTCTGCCGCCATTGCCTCACCGCAACCTTACGATGTCTGCTTCCCCTTTACGGTTTTACAGAACGACAATGACTTCACTTGTTCCGATGTACCGCCT
>NZ_JAFIRA010000115.1 GCF_022848905.1 Thermostichus vulcanus str. 'Rupite' | reverse complement strand
AGCGGCAAATCTACTTGAGGGGTGGCCCTCCGGTAATCTAGCTCGGTGCCAGGTCCCTATCCCATCCAACCCCCTGCCTCTAAAAAAAGGTGGGGGGTTTTAATTTCGTGGGGATTCTAGTTCCCATGGTGTAGCAGTACGTGTGTATTTTGAACTCGATTTGATAGGTACGCTATAGAGGGTAGCGACGGCCAAGAGGAACCAAAGCCGAGAGAGGGTGCAGAGGGAGCGAATTTCAGATTTCTGGAGATTCCACCCGTTGGATGGGTCATCGAGAAACGCTTCCTCAATGTCGAAGTGCAAGCCATATTCCTCAAAGGTGTGCAGGCAGGTGGGTTCATCGCTGGCGATAGCCCAAAACTCGCTGTTGACGCTGTTGTAGCCAAAGGCGATGGGCGGCTTGGTAGAGCATCTCCCGTTACTCCGACGGATCCACGGCGGTGCCGGAGCACCTGCCAGACCACGGGCAAGGCCCGACCTCGATGTAGGCGGATCAAGCAATACTCATCTCAGAACAGCGAGGTGTCCAAACTCAGGTACGAACGGTCCTTATCCCAGTGGGCTAATGCTGCCTGAATCAACGGCTTATACAGGCAATGAACGTTGATACGACTGTTGTGCAGCCAGCGGCTGAGCTGTCGTTGTTTGCTTTGTGCCTGTACCCCTTGACACGGCACAGAGGGGAGCCAGCATGTCAGGTTGACCTTTCCCCGCCGGAGCAAGGCCACCACCATCCACAGGCAGGTCGTCAGATGCGCCACAGACCCCTCCCTTAATTTAGGCGATAAGTCCTCCGCTACAAATTGTCGAAAATCATCCCCTTTCATGGATTGATTAACAATCTTTGTGGCTATAACCTTTTCTCTGTTGATAGCTCCTATTAAGGTCAGCTTCTCTCCTCTGTAGGATTCCCTTAAAGTGATCGCTCTTGTCCCCCATAAACTCCTTACCATACCTCTTGCCATCCTTACTCAAAAGCCTGTCTCATCAATAATTAGCTGGAACTTCTCGTATCTTCTCCCAGTAATCTAAACATTGTTCTTGAACCTCTTGGCTGGCAATCTTCTTTCCCCGATATGTCTTTTTTTAGTTTGGCTCTCTTGACATTTTGGTGTCGATAGTATAGTGAGATGCTGAGTTCCACGACGAACATTGGTTCCTCTTGATAAGTTATTGGGTCTTGCTGGAGTCAAAACCCAAGAGTTTGTAGAGTTAGAACACCGCGTTGTCCTCAAATAGAGCTGAATACTAACGAGAGGATTTATCCTCATTTTGAAGGAATATTCAACCGTCAGTTTGAGCAGCGACAAGCAAAAAAGCCCAAGGATTTCGGCTCAAGAAAATCAGTATCGACGAGATAAATATGTGACAGTTATCAGCGATTTGGAGAATCATTGCC
>NZ_JAFIRA010000114.1 GCF_022848905.1 Thermostichus vulcanus str. 'Rupite' | reverse complement strand
TCTGCGCGGCATGACGCAGTTTATTCCGTACAGTCGCGACCAGGCGTTCCTGCTGCCACCCGATGTGAAGGACTGGCTGCCGGCCGATGACGTGGCGCATTTTGTGGTGGCGGCGGTGGAGCGTGTGCCGCTCGGCGCGTTTGTCGTGCGGCCGATCCCCGGCGGCAAGGCGCAGTACCATCCGCGGCTGCTGCTGGCTCTGCTGATCTACAGCTACGCCAACGGCATCTTCTCGTCGCGGCGGATCGAACGGGCGACGCAGCGCGACCTTGGCGTGCGCTATGTGGCGGCGAACCTGCATCCCGACCACGACACGATCGCCACCTTCCGCCGCGCCAACCGCGCTGCCTTCGAGGCGGCCTTCCTGCAGGTCCTGCTGATGGCGAAAGAGGCCGGCCTGTTGCGGCTCGGGGCGGTGGCGATCGACGGCACCAAGCTCGACGCCAACGCCTCGAAGATCCGCTCGGTGCGCTACGACCGGGCGGTTCAGTTGCGCGAGAAGCTGGCCGCCGAGATCGCCACGCTGACCGCGCGCGCCGAGGCGGCGGATGCCGACGCCGTGCCCGACCCGCAGGCGCTGCCCGCCGAGATCGCCCGGCGCTGCGCGCTGAAGGCCAAGCTGGATGCCGCCTGTGCCAGGCTCGAGGCGCAGGCCCGCGCCGAAGCCGAGGCGGCCCGGCCGGACTACCAAGCCAAGACGGCGGCCTACCACGCCAAGACCGGCCGGCGCGGCCGTCCGCCCAAGCCGCCCGAGGACAACCCGCCGCCCGAGCGGCAATCCAACCTCACCGATCCCGACAGCGCGCTGATGCGCCGCTCCGAGGGGCACGAATACCGCCAAGCCTACAACGCCCAGGCCGTGGTCTGCGCCGAAGGCTCGCAACTGATCCTCGCCACCAACCTGACCGCCTGCCCCTCCGATGCGCCAAGCTTCGCCGCGACCATCCTCGGCATGGAGCACGGTCCCGGCCTGCCGCAGACCGTCCTCGCCGACACCGGCTTCGCCTCCGGCCCCGCGGTCGCTGACCTGGCAGCGCGCGGCATCGAGCCGCTGGTCGCGATCGGCCGCACCCAGCCGCACCGCGCTTACGACTTCCGGCCCCCACCCCAGCCCAAGACACCCCGCCGCATCACCGAACCCTGGCGCCTCGCCATGCAGGCCAAGCTGGAGACCCAAGATGCCAAACACCGCTACGCCCGCCGCAAACAGACCGTCGAACCCGTCTTCGGCATCATCAAGTCCGTCCTCGGCTTCACCCGCTTCCACCTCCGCGGCCTCGCCAACGTCGCCGCCGAGTGGACCCTGATCGCCCTGGCCTACAACTGCCGCAGGCTACACCGCCTCCAGCTCGCATGATGCCTATCGCCGCTCCCAAAACACAAACCGCGGCAGACCCAAAGCCGACAGGCTGCTA
>NZ_JAFIRA010000113.1 GCF_022848905.1 Thermostichus vulcanus str. 'Rupite' | reverse complement strand
TGTTCTAACTCTACAAACTCTTGGATTTTGACTCCAGCAAGACCCAATAACTTATCAAGAGGAACCAATGTTCGTCATGGAACTCAGTATCTCATTATACTATCGACACCAAAATGTCAGGAGAGCCGTCGTCTTCAAAGGTTTGCTGTAAGCAGGAGCGATCTATTATGCTTGCATAGTTAGCTCGAATAAACGCATCAATATTTTCCCTGGCGAACATCCGCCGCTGCAATGCCTTGGCATATTGCAGCATGGCTCTTCGTTTACGCTCATCACGGGGTTCCAAACGATAAATCGCTCGCTGCACATCATCGCGCACGCCATCTCCATCCGCATCAATCCCTTCCAAAGTGCGCTTCCCTTCTTCCCCCGGATCCGGCGGCAAATTCGGGAATAACCGATTCAGCTCATCCTCTGGGAGCAGACTGGCGGTTGGGTCAGAACCCGGATTGCCTGAACCAGATCCCTCTTCATCCGTAGGGGATCCCGTTGGATTGTTTACAGAACCTGGCGAAGCAGTGGATCCCAGAGTAGGAGAAGCCGATGCGACAATGGTGGGCTGCACGACTCCCGGCAAACTTGCCAGAGAGGAACCACCCCCGCCACTGCACCCACACAGCAGCACCAGCACAGAAGCAAGCATCAACATCAGCAGTACCCTGAGACCGACCGTTCATCATCGCCTTGGTTCTAGCCGTTCAAGCGGTACAAGTGACCCCCACAGGGATCCAGCAGCAACCCAAAACCGGGGCAGGGATCCTTAGGAAGAAACTCTCTCAAGAGGATCTGCCGTTCATCACCCGACTAGCGCAAGACCTGATTTACGTCTCGAACAGGGCGAACGCTCTCTCACCTCTGTGGGCTGTACCTGTTGCAAAATCTTGCCCAGGGTGGTGCCGTCGGTGAGATCCCCATAGTGCAGAGAGAGCCTCGCCTGGAGATCGTGCGAATCCACATCGATAGTTCAGCCCCATTCAAAACCCGACAGCAACATCAGTTGGTTGACACTCCCCCGGTTAGAAACCGGGGGATTCTCCCTTCTAGCCCCCCACAGCTTGAAGCTGTGGAGTATTCATAGCACTCCGTGCCGTGCAGAGCACGAGGGAGTTCAGGGGATTGCCAACTACCCCATCCCCTGAGCCGACCCTACCTATTACAGATACGGCTTCTTTTAGACTCAAAGGACACGCGAATCCATCCCACTGGGCAATGTTCATAGCCGCATTCCAGTCGGCATCACAGCAATACCCGTCCTGCCCGGTGAACAGATGCCCACTCCTTTTCCCAATCAATCCTGTCCTGTGGTCGGTTTTGGATGTGTAGGCAGCAGGGCGCTTGTGCAGGGTTCTGCCCGCCATTTCCAGCTTGTAGGCGGTTTTCTGCTCCAAGTCGTAGTACGACCAGGTATGGCGCGATTTCCCGGCATCCGAACGCGCCTTCTGGCTCTGTCTGGATTGGCGGATACCTGAGAGGTCTTCCATCCACACATCCGCATTCACCGCATTGGCAAACCGCACAATGCGACGGCTAACGGTGTGGTTGACTGCCCTCATCCAACGGGCTTCTTTGCGCTCCAGTCGCTTGAGTGCTCGGTATTTACCCGCCTGTTGCAACTGGG
>NZ_JAFIRA010000112.1 GCF_022848905.1 Thermostichus vulcanus str. 'Rupite' | reverse complement strand
CCCAGCAATGGGGGCATCCCCAGCCGACCGACGATCTGGCCGACAAAAAACCCCATCCCCAAAATCCATAGCCAACTGCCCAGCATGAATGGATCCCTCTCCTTCCGTCGTGGTGTTAAGGGGCAGTCCAGCGGGAAAAATCAAAGGTCTCCGTTCTGCAGACGCAAAGCCAAAAACCCCTACCCTCTGGACAAGCCCAGAAGCGTAGGAGTTATCAGCCTCTTGATGAAGGTAAAACCCGAAAATCTGAGGCGGTTCCGGTGAACTCCATCACCTGTTGCCGGTCGAGGCTCACAAGCCCAAAGAACTCTGCTTCGCCAACTTGGTTGCGCAAGCAGCGTGTAGCACCATACACAGCATTAGCGGCAACTGATTTGAGACTTAGGCTATCACATTTAATCCCATCAACCCACAGAAACCAAACGGTAGCGATGCCCAGGCCGATCGATCGAGTGATAAAAATCGGAACAGACATTGTGGGTAAGACGGTCACTCATGCTGCGGGTTACCTGTTGTACCACCTGGTTGGCCACCCGCCGCACCAATTTGTGGGGCAGTACCTGTAAAAACCCAGGCAAAGTGAGCCAGATGTCCAGGTGCAGATCCCAGTGAACACGGGTGAGCGGTGGAAGATCTGGAGATCCACTCAATTCCTCCAATCGAAACGCGGCTCGACAATCCACGTGGTAGGGCAGAGCGGCATCACCAGGCAGCTCGATCGAGGTGAGACGAAACACATCATTCTCGTCAGGCCAAATTTTGACCCCAAAACAAGGCTCTAGCTCGAAGCCCAAACCGCCAATGCGAAAAAACTCCAGCTTGTAGCTATCTGCCGACAAAGCCTCCACCCGCAGGGGCCGGAAGCAGTGCTGGATCCACTGAGAATGGCCGCGCAAGTAGTGCGCCAGGGTTTCTCGATCCGTTTCCAGATCCACCTGTCCACGCCGTGTGGCTTGTAAATCCAGTCGCGTTAGTGGGACGAAGTCCTGCTGGACTTTGGCGAGTTGCGGCTGTTCAGAGGCTCCATCGCAATCCTGACAATCACTTGCCGGAACGACGGGCTTGGAGCTGGCGATAGACATCTTTGATATCCACCTGATGATGTGCGAGAGCCACCAGACAGTGGTACCAGAGGTCGGCAACCTCACTGGCAATGGCTGTCGGCTCTTGATCTTTGACGGCCATCACCACTTCGGCGGTTTCCTCACCGAGCTTTTTGAGGATGGCATTGTCTCCTTTGGCCAGCAAGCTGCTGGTGTAGGAGTTGGGGCTGGGATCCGCCTGACGGGCTTTGATCACGGCAAACACTTGGGAAAGCGTATCAGCTGCGAGAGGAACGTGACTTGCGCTTTTCAGCAAGGGCCGAAAGAAGCAGCTGCGCGCCCCGGTATGACAGGCTACATCCCCCACTTGTTCTACTGTGATCAAAAGAGCATCGCTGTCGCAGTCGTAACGGATTTGTTTCACCCATTGCACATGTCCAGACGTTTCTCCCTTAGCCCAGAAGGCTTGGCGAGAGCGACTCCAAAACCAGGTGCGGCCCGTTTCCAAGGTCTTTTGCAGGGATCCCCGGTTCATCCAAGCCAGCATCAACACCGTCCCGTCCAGATAATCCTGAACGATGGCGGG
>NZ_JAFIRA010000111.1 GCF_022848905.1 Thermostichus vulcanus str. 'Rupite' | reverse complement strand
GAGAGTTTATACTATTCCTGAACTATCGATAGGTCTATCCCGACTCATCGAGAAGTTAAATTCATCCCGATGGCCTTGGATGTCTACCTCAATCCTGTTCTCCTCTGCCTAGAGTGACAAAAGAGGCCTAGAGCGACAGTTGCTTCAGCGACGATTAGGCAGCCTAGGTACACAGCAGATACAGCGCCTCAACCAAATCCTAATCCAAGCCCTTCAGCTTGACGTGTAATCCCCACAAGGAGCCCCCCATGATTGCCCTGAATCTGCATCCTGCCCTCACCCTGACCGATGAAGCCTTCGAGCAGCTTTGCCGCAGCAACCCCAACCTACGCCTCGAGCGCACCGCCCAAGGAGAACTGATTGCCATGGCCCCTGCCGGAAGCGAAAGTGGTCGCCAAAACTTGAGCTTGAGTGCCCAACTATGGTACTGGAACCAACAAGCCAAACTCGGTGTGACCTTCGACTCCTCCGCAGGCTTTACCCTACCCAACGGAGCCATCCGCTCCCCCGATGCCGCCTGGATTGAAAAGACCCGCTGGGAACGCCTATCGTCCGAGCAACGCCGTAAATTTGCCCCCATCTGTCCCGATTTTGTCCTAGAACTCAAATCCCCTAGCGATGAGCTATCCACCCTCCAGGCCAAACTGCAAGAATATATCGACAATGGCGCGCAACTGGGTTGGCTCATTGATCCAGAACTCCAGCAAGTTCATGTCTATCACCCAGGGCAAACTGTGCAGGTGTATAGTCGCCCTGACACCCTCCCTGGTGACCCCGTCCTGCCCAACTTTGTCATGGACTTTACGCTGATCTGGGGTTAGGGGAAAACCACAAAGACACAAAGCACACCAAGATTTCTCACATGCCTTATTCGCCCAGCTTATGGTTACTTTGCGACTCCGACAACTAGATGTCCCTCCCGGTCAACGCTTGCTGATTCGTGACCTGAACTGGTCAGAATTTGAAGCCATTCTCGATGAACTGGGCGAAAAACGTGCCAGCCGCATCGCCTACAGCGATGGAATTTTGGAAATCAGGATGCCACTACCCAAGCACGAACGCGAGAAATCTATTCTTGGGGATATAGTCAAAATCCTCTTAGAAGAACTAGAAATTGACTGCGAGTGCTTTGGGTCAACCACCTTCAAACGGCAAGCCATGAACTATGGCATTGAACCCGATGAATGCTTCTACATTCAAAACCACCAAACCATGATTGCATGATTGGTAAAGTTCGGCTTGATTTATCCGTTGATCCACCCCCTGATCTGGCCATTGAGGTCGATGTCACCTCCAAAACCCAAATCGATGCCTACACCCGCTTAGGCGTTCCCGAACTTTGGGTCTACGAGGGAACTGAACTAAAGATCTACACCCTGCAATCTGGGCAATATCAAAATTCTGCCACCAGCCCCACCTTCCCCAACCTACCGATCCTAGAATGGGTGTCGGAGGTCTTAGCCCAAAGTCGGGCAATCGGTCGCAGCCCTGCCCTACGAACTTTTCGTCAAAACATCCGCTCAATCTAACCCTCTGTACCCTCTGTGGTGAATATAAAAACATAAACCATAAATCACAAAGACCCAGAGACACTGTTCACCGAGGTTTTCTCCTACCATGAGTTACAGTGATTTCCTGATTGACTGACAAAAGCTGCTTACAGATAGCTGGGTGCCTTGCTGTGCGGTAGTTTTGGAGATTGAAGAGATGAAGGGGGAGCCAGCGTTCTAAGCTTAGATACCACTCAAAACCGTGAACG
>NZ_JAFIRA010000110.1 GCF_022848905.1 Thermostichus vulcanus str. 'Rupite' | reverse complement strand
CTCCGTACCGCTAACGCGGACGTGAGGGTGAACAGCTTACGTCGTCTCATGGGAGTTCATCCAATCGGAGCCAGGATTGGGGTGCTTCGTTCTGTTGGTATCTTAACCGTTCTTCGTAAACGCTGAAAAAAGGCAAGACTTCTCGTTGGGTTCTAGGCAATATTATCCAATTGGTTCGACATCTGCCTTTACAATAAATTCAGGATTAGGATCCATGGGGGTAGTTTGTTGGATCCCTGTCCCTCAGTTCTGGTCGTGGAGTTATCCCTATGTTGCTGGTCGGCTCAGGCGAAAAATTTGTGCGGCAGCTGGAGCAATCCGGGGCCCTGGCCATTTTTGTAACCCCGGAAGGGGGATCCGAAGGTCACTATTTGCGGCGGCTGCGGGGGGCGGGCTATCAGGTGGTGACCCTCTCCAGCAAGGGCATCGGGGATCTGGCTGGTTATCTGACTCGCATCCATGGGGTGCGGCCCGCCATTTTAGGCAAGTCGGAACGGCGCACCTATTTCTTCCCTCCCCTCATTGAGCAATATCGGGCCACCTTGCCCCCGAAAGCGAAGGGGTTGGTGTTCTGGTTTTATGAAGGGCACGTGCTCAGTCGGCAGGAGTTGTCTTACTTGGTGAAGCTGAGCCAAGAGGATAAGGGGGTGAAGTTTGTGGTGGAGTTGGGGCGAGATCAATCGATTCGTTGGCAACCTTTGCAGAGCGCCTGAAGAATTCTTTGCTACCATCTCAGGTAGATAGCCTGCGGCCCAGACAACCATCTCGCTAGTGGCTTCTTGTGCCCGTGACCTTGCCAAACGCCTCGCTGCAACAGGGTACCTGGTTCAAACTGATCTGTGGAGCAAGTTTCCATCACTTGCCCTCGGTTCGGGAGCTAGCCTTCCTTTATACGCTGGCCGGAGTAGATTGCATTGACTTGGCGGCGGATCCAGCGATTGTGCGAGCTGCCCAGCAAGGGATCCAGTGGGCCCAAGCAGAAGATCCACAAGCAGGATCCCCTTGGTTGATGGTCAGTGTCAACGACGGCGAGGATGTGCACTTTCGCAAGGCAGTGTTGACGGATCCTGTTTGTCCAGCCGATTGTCCGCAGCCCTGTGTGGCGGTTTGTCCTCCCCACGCCCTAGTTCCGCTGGCAGCTTCTGGAACCGTTCATATTCGAACGGAACTGTGCTATGGCTGTGGGCGTTGTGAACCGATCTGCCCTCACCACCGCATTGCCACCCCCAACCATCAGGTGCCTTTGCCCCAGGTACTGCCGTCACTGATTAGTCTGGGCATTCAAGCAGTAGAAATTCATACCTGCATCGGTCGGCAAGCACAGTTCGGGCAACTGTGGGGATCCCTGCGGCCTTGGCTGCCTCATCTGGAGGCTCTATCCATCAGCTTTAACGATGGCCCTGGCCTGGAGGCTTACCTACGGGATTTGCTGTCCCTGATGGATCCCCGGCCCAAGGTGTTGATTTGGCAGGTGGATGGTCGTCCCATGAGTGGGGATATTGGGTCGGGGTCGGGCACCAGTAAAGCCACCCTGAAGCTGGCCCACAAGGTGCTGAACATGGGTTTACCTGGTTATGTGCAGTTGGCAGGGGGAACCAATGCCCAAACGGTTCTGCTATTGGATCCCCGTTGGCCGGTGGCGGGATTGGCGTTTGGGAGTTATGCACGGCAGTTGGTGGCCTCCTACTTGGAAGAGGAATTGGCTGCTGGGATCCCGCTGGCTAAAGAGCTGGTGGCCCAAGTTAAACAGCGACCGGTAACGGTTGTCCCAGGCTTGCAACAAACTTCTTTCTCCTACGTTTGATTATTGACTATGAATTTCCCC
>NZ_JAFIRA010000109.1 GCF_022848905.1 Thermostichus vulcanus str. 'Rupite' | reverse complement strand
GATCAAATTACACCGAGGACTACAAAGACAGGCCCAACTTGATCCCCAACGCCGCATGGGCAACCAGCACACAGAGAATCAGGCTGCCCACATAGGCATGGGTGGTTCGCAACGCAGCGCGATTGCCCCCAAAGCCCGTGAGCGACAAAGCCCCGTTCACCCCCAACAACAGTAACACCAGGGATCCCGTCCAAAAATGGGGGCTGTTCAACAGCGGTTCCCCTTGCATCACCAACGACAAAATGCCGCCCGTATAGCCCAATGCCAAAAACGTCGCCATCCAGGGAGCCAATTTGCGATGGTCCAACAGAGGTTTCTGGGCCGATTCCGGCAGGGATCCCTCCCCCGCAGCTTCTGCCGCCAAGCGCAAGGCCCTTCCCCGCCAACCCGTCAGGCCGACAAAGCTACCCATCACCACCACCACGATCCCCATCATCAAGGGATGTCCCCATTGCACGATCGGCTGTGGCAAATCCAACCCCGCAAAGAGTTCGGCCACCGGCTGCAAAGCAGCGGTCAACCGATCCGACCCAGCGGACAAATCCGGCAAAGCCAAGCTCGACAAGTCCATTCCATTCCCCTCCAAGCCAGCGACGAATCCACAATTTCCTTAACAAATCTACTTTAAACTACACAAGCCAGCAGGATGGTTCTGGTAGGTACCCGGCAACGGTAGAATGTCTGACGGTAAAGCGGTGGTTGGAGTTATTTAAGCCACTGCACGCTGGGCAGAACGGAGTTATCGACATGGCCAAGTTGTTGCTGGGGGATCAATCCTTTGAGGTCGAGCCACTTGCGGATGTACCCACTGACTGGCCTGGAATTAAGGTGATGTCTAAAGGGGCCAAGCTACAGGTTCCGGTTGGAACGGTAGTCAAGGTGGAGTCCGAGGATAAAAACCTGGCTGGATCCTACAAAGTGGCCTACTGTCTGGCTCCCGCCTTTCCCCGGACATGGCGCCTCCTTCTAGAACGGGAGAGTGCTGCTCCTGCTCCTGAAGCCGCTGCAACCCCAGCGGTTGCCTCAGCATCCAGCTCTGATATGCCCAATGCCGATAAGACCTTTACCATCAAGGTTTCCGGTGTGGTGGGTGGTGGCGTGCGCAAAAGCGTCCTCGAGTACAAGGTGCCCTTCAGCCGCCTCTCGCAAGAAGTGAAGCGCATCACCAAAATGGGAGGGCAAATCCTTAGCATTTCTGAATCTAATGTGTTGACAACTCTGGATTGAGACTGAACCGATTCGATCTCCACTGCCCAGAAAAGATTCTCCCCTTCCTGTCTTTGAACCGGGCGACAGATTTCGCTTGTCCTTGAGCTGAGAAGATTTTGCTGGCTACGGCTTCGGACATCCCCAACCGGAAGACAGGGATGGTAGGCTGGCGTTGGTTTGGGGAGTGGGGAGGACATCATGACATCTCGACAGCAGCCAACGCACCTCCGAGGGGTGCCAGGGGGATCCCGTCCTCCTTTGCCACAGGTACCCCTTCCGGCCCCGCGCCCCCGTTTTTCTTATCCTCCCCGTCGCCCTCCGGCTAGGTCTCGCTTCCCGCTATTCCGCTGGGTGGCGCTGCTGGTGCTCCTGCTGGGATTTAGCGCCGGAGCCTTGGTGGCCTGGGGACTTGCCCATCCCGATTGGGCCAGTCGCTTGCCCAGTTTGTCTGAACCCATCCCAGCACTGTCCGCCCCCCGTGCTGAGGCCAAAGCGGCCCAACAGCAACGTTTGCCCCTTGCCAGAGAACCTCAGCTGGAACGGGATCCCTTTGCTTTGGATCCCTTGGCCAGTCTTTCCTATGTGCCCTCGATCATGTATCACGACGTGGTGGCCAGCCGTAAAGAAGTCTGGTTTGACACCAC
>NZ_JAFIRA010000108.1 GCF_022848905.1 Thermostichus vulcanus str. 'Rupite' | reverse complement strand
GATCAAATTACACCGAGGACTACAAAGACAGGCCCAACTTGATCCCCAACGCCGCATGGGCAACCAGCACACAGAGAATCAGGCTGCCCACATAGGCATGGGTGGTTCGCAACGCAGCGCGATTGCCTCCAAAGCCCGTGAGCGACAAAGCCCCATTCACCCCCAACAACAGTAACACCAGGGATCCCGTCCAAAAATGGGGGCTGTTCAACAGCGGTTCCCCTTGCATCACCAACGACAAAATGCCACCCGTATAGCCCAATGCCAAAAACGTTGCCATCCAGGGAGCCAATTTGCGATGGTCCAACAGATGTTTCTGGGCCGATTCCGTTAGAGATCCCTCCCCCGCAGCTTCTGCCGCCAAGCGCAAGGCTCTTCCCCGCCAACCCGTCAGGCCAACAAAGCTACCCATCACCACCACCACGATCCCCATCATCAAGGGATGTCCCCATTGCACGATCGGCTGTGGCAAATCCAACCCCGCAAAGAGTTGGGCCACCGGCTGCAAAGCAGCAGTCAACCGATCCGACCCAGCGGACAAATCCGGCAAAGCCAAGCTCGACAAGTTCATTCCATTCCCCTCCAAGCCAGCGACGAATCCACAATTTCCTTAACAAATCTACTTTAAACTACACAAGCCAGCAGGATGGTTCTGATAGGTACCCGGCAACGGTAGAATGTCTGACGGTAAAGCGGTGGTTGGAGTTGTAGTCTTAAGCCACTGCACGCTGGGCAGAACGGAGTTATCGACATGGCCAAGTTGTTGCTGGGGGATCAATCCTTTGAGGTCGAGCCACTTGCGGATGTACCCACTGACTGGCCTGGAATTAAGGTGATGTCTAAAGGGGCCAAGCTACAGGTTCCGGTTGGAACGGTAGTCAAGGTGGAGTCCGAGGATAACAACCTGGCTGGATCCTACAAGGTCGCTTACTGTCTGGCTCCTGCCTTTCCCCGGACATGGCGCCTCCTTCTAGAACGGGAGAGTGCTGCTCCTGCTCCTGAAGCCGCTGCAACCCCAGCGGTTGCCTCAGCATCCAGCTCTGATATGCCCAATACCGATAAAACCTTTACCATCAAGGTTTCCGGTGTGGTGGGAGGTGGCGTGCGCAAAAGCGTCCTCGAGTACAAGGTGCCCTTCAGCCGCCTCTCGCAAGAGGTGAAGCGCATCACCAAAATGGGGGGGCAAATCCTTAGCATTTCTGAATCTAATGTGCTGACAACTCTGGATTGAGACTGAACCGATTCGATCTCTGCTGCCCAGAATCGTCTTCCCTTCCCGTCTTTGAACCGGGCGGCAGATTTTGCTTGTCCTTGAGCTGAAGAGATTTTGCTAGCTACGGCTTCGGACATCCCCAACCGGAAGACAGGGATGGTAGGCTGGCGTTGGTTTGGGGAGTGGGGAGGACATCATGACATCTCGGCAGCAGCCAACACACCTCCGAGGGGTGCCAGGGGGATCCCGCCCTCCTTTGCCACAGGTACCCCTTCCGGCCCCGCGACCCCGTTTTTCTTATCCTCCCCGTCGCCCTCCGGTGAGGTCTCGCTTCCCGCTATTCCGCTGGGTGGCACTACTGGTGATCCTGCTGGGATTTAGCGCCGGAGCCTTGGTGGCCTGGGGAATTGCCCATCCCGATTGGGCCAGCCGCTTGCCCAGTTTGTCTGAACCCATCCCAGCACTGCCCGCCCCCCGTGCTGAGGCCAAAGCGGCCCAACAGCAACGTTTGCCCATTGCCAGAGAACCTCAGCTGGAACGGGATCCCTTTGCTTTGGATCCCTTGGCCAGTCTTTCCTATGTGCCCTCGATCATGTATCACGACGTGGTGGCCAGCCGTAAAGAAGTCTGGTTTGACACCAC
>NZ_JAFIRA010000107.1 GCF_022848905.1 Thermostichus vulcanus str. 'Rupite' | reverse complement strand
ATGTCAACCATCCCGAAGATGACCCGGATCACTATGTCTCCACTGGGGGGCCGCTGTGGTTGATCGCGCCGCGCTTTTTCTACCACGAGGTGTTTTTCTTTAAGCGACAACTGTGGCGCAAGGGGCGTTGGGATCTGCTGGAGTGGGGTTTAAGTCGGCTGGTGGTGATCCTCACCTTTGGCTTAGCCATTGCCTTTGGCTATACCGACTACCTGATGAACTATTGGTTGCCCCCCGCTTGCCTTATGGGGTTGCTGTTGGGGTTGTTTTTTGACTACCTACCCCATCGCCCGTTTCAATCCCAAGAACGGTGGTATAACGCCCGTGTCTATCCCGGTTGGTTGACGAATATTCTTCTGCTGGGGCAAAACTACCACCTGATTCATCACCTCTGGCCTTCCGTGCCCTGGTACAAATATCAGGCTGCCTATTGGGCTGCCAAACCCGATTTGGATGCGCGCAACTGCCAGCAAACCCTTGGCATTTGGCAGAAGGGCGAGTTTTGGAGCTTTCTGTACGATGCTCTGATCGGCTGGCACTGGCATCAGCCCGCCTCACCCCACCCCGTCCCAGAAACGGAACCGGAATCTGTGGGATCCCGGGGATTGGAACAGCCAGACCCTGCGGATCCCCAACCCGGTTGACCATGGTATTTCCAACGATCCGGGTGCCCCAGTTGCTGCTGTTTGTGGAAGCAGCCAGTTTGTTGCAAGATTCAAGCCAAGTGCTGTTGCAGGCTGGCCAAGCCGCTGCAGATTTGCCAGAACTGATCGCCGCCGCGCAAGCGCGTGCTGAAACCCAACTGGAACCGCTCGGGATCCCGGCAGATCTACGGGCGCAGGTGTACGGGATCCTACGGCTGACGCCCCCCCAATTGGTGCTGGCTGACCTGCAAGATTTGGTTGACAACGGCTCTGGCCCAGATGTGGAAGCTTTTCTGGAGCAGGTGGGATCCGCCTCGACCCTGTTACGGTTTCCCCCCGCCTTGGTTGGGTCGGTGGCCCTCGGATTGTTGCTGGAGCGGCTGGACTTTTCAACGGAAGAAGCCGAAGCTCTGCGGACGAACCGGGCTCAATTGGAACAGACCCTCGCGGAGCTAGCCAGCCACTATGCCATCGACCTAGAGCCGCTGCGAACCGCCACCGAAATCGCGCTACAACCCGCTTCGCCAGAAGAGCTCGTGCAACTGGGACAGGATCTCTGGGCGGTAGAGTCTGAGGCGGAGCCTGAGCCTCAGCTGGAGCTGGCGGGGCCGCTGCTGTTCATGATGGTGGCAGATCATCTGTTGGCAATGGAGTCTGTCCTCACCCCTGAGCAACGGCTGGATTTACAAACCAATCGCGGGCAGGCAGAAACCCGCTACCTGGCCATGCAAAAATTGGGCCGCATCGAAAACTTGGCCGAACAGCAAGCTTATATTCAGGCTTGGATTGACCAGACCCCCCCCGCCGATTTGCTGCGAGCTTTGGATCAACTTTTTGCGGTACTGGAAGTGGGCTCTTGATCCTAGCCTTGAGGAATCCTTGCTAGATGTTAAATGCTAGGTATCGTGAATCCGGCTGATGCCCGCAATCAGCACACGGAAATTCGTTTGGTACGGGTGGATTAACCCAATCTCGACCCAAAATCCGGGAGTCCCATCCCCTATGCTGGAGGGAGGCAAAGGGATCCCGTTTGAGGTGTGAAGGTGGATTGGGGCAGCCTATTTTGGATTTTCTTGATCTTCAGCTCTCTGCAACCGCTGTTGGATCGCCGTGTGCAGGAGTTCCGTCGTTTGATGGCGATTCGGGAACTGGAGCAAAAACGGGGCAGCCGGGTGATTTTGCTGATTCACCGCCAGGAATCGATTAGCTTCTTGGGGATCCCGGTTTCCCGCTACATCAGCATCGAGGACTCGGAGCAGGTCTTACGGGCGATTCGACTGACCCCACCCA
>NZ_JAFIRA010000106.1 GCF_022848905.1 Thermostichus vulcanus str. 'Rupite' | reverse complement strand
CTGACGTAAAGGCGTTCCCAGGCTTCTACCTGTTGCTCCAGTTCGGGGAGGGTTGTAGCAGTTTGGTCGGACAGTTGTCCTTGCACCAAAAAGGCTTGGGTGAGGGAGCGACGGCACTTTTGCAGGGCATTCAAAATTTGGGATCCCAGATAGGGGTAGCGATCCCCCCCCAGCATTAGGTAGAGGCGATAAAAGATCATCTCTTCCGGGTTTTCGCTGGGCAACAGGTGTTCTAAGGCCAGGAGCAGGGTTGCGACAGAGGCTTGCAGGGCCTGGATTTGGTTTTGGAGTTGTTTGCGGCGGCGCTGTTTGGGCAGATAGATCATGCTGCCGATCACAGCCACGGTGCCTGCCCCTACACCTCCCAACAGCCAGGGGGAAGCGGGCGGCGGATAGGCCAGGGTATAGCTCTCCGTCAGTCCGGTCACTAGGGCTTGTGAGGGATCCCCACGGCGGAGCAGGTTACGCACTTCGCTTCTGAGGCGTTCGTACTCGCGGTCGGAGGTATCGAGACGGGTACCGTAGAGGGTTTCGCCGTAGGTGATGTTGAAGCCCCAAGGCAGGGTGGTGTCGGTGCTGGCGGCCAGGGTTAACCCGTTGCGATCATAAAAATCCGCTTGAGAAAGATCCCGTAGTCCGGCTTCGGCTTCCACGCGGTCAATCCGCTCAAACCAAGCATTTTCAGTGGGATCCCGTGCATCCGTCAGATAAACCAGCACCCGAAAGCCTCTTTCTGACCAGGGGGCAGCCGCTTCACAGATTCGGTTGGCATCCACCGCCAGAATGGACTCAAAGCGCAGGCTGGCATGGGGGCAAAAGGGGGTTTGGGCTTGGGCAGAGCCAGTGGCAAACAGCAAGGACAGCCCTACCAGTAGCGCCATGAGAAACGGCATACGCTTGACCTAACCCGACAGGTCTACTTTATCTTCGTCTCCGGGGTAGTACCCAAGATGTAACGATGGAGAAGTAGAGTTTCACGGTGTCCTGCTCCCATGCCTGTCTGTCCTAGCTGCGCATCTTCCCACGCAGTCAAGGATGGTCACATTCACATTAGTCGGCAGTCTTCAGGGCATTGAACCCTTCAGCCTGCCCGCTATCCTGCCCTGCCCTTCGCTGAAGACGGGGATAGCCGCGTTATGGTTCTGTCCATCTAGTCCTGCAAGGAACCTTCACCTGAGGCAATGGTCACAAGGCTGATTTCCTGAAAAACATTGCTCCTTTATTAAAAGATTGAAAGCCCCTTCACAATTTAGCGGTAAAATGTTTTACCAGACCCAGTAAACGTGTCTTACACTACCTGCTCCTCATTGGCAGTCTTAACTATGGAAATTTCCAGCCCCCTCCAGCATGCCCTCCGTGTTCTCCCCGAAGATGCATCAGAATCCATTGTTAGCAACATCTTTTCTCCAAAGCTATTCGAGGCGCTGGGCTTTCAACAGGGAGAAACTGTCCCTCAATTTAAGGTACAATCTCTTGGTGGGAGCGCTGTTGACTATGCTCTGCGGAAGAACACCTCAACCGCCGACATTTTCCTCCAAACCAAGAAAAATCCAAACGTACTCGTAGAGCTAAAGGGAAGAAACTGGTATCTCAGTCCGGGCAGTAAGAGCTACATCGAAACCCAACAGCAACTGGAGACCTATCTGCTAGCTCCAAAATGTATTCATTCAGCTCAGTGGGGGATCCTCACCAATGCTAATCATATCCAGCTCTTTCGCAAGCATGGTCGAGCCATCTTCCCAGCTACCACCTGCACGCCCATTAGCTCTGAGAATGTAGATGAGATAGTGCAGAAAATGAAGCAAAAAATAGATCATCCTGAGCGAAGTCTAACAATCTCAGTTTACAACAACAGAGGTGGTGTAGGGAAAACAACTTTAGTGATCAACTTAGCGGCTACTCTGACTATTCAAGGTTGGAAAGCTTTAGTTATTGACTTTGACCCCAATCAACGGGATCTTACCGAACTCGTTGGCATCTCTGCTGTTGCAGATGAAGTCTACAAAGTCCTACGTGATAGAAACAGAA
>NZ_JAFIRA010000105.1 GCF_022848905.1 Thermostichus vulcanus str. 'Rupite' | reverse complement strand
AAGTCGGTATGCACTTCTTCGGATTGCTTGGAGAGGAGCCGTTGCAGACTTCCTTTGGCCTCGGGGAAGTTGGGGTAAATTTCTAGTGCCAGGCGAAATTGCTCGATCGCTTGCTCAAGCTTACCTTTGCGGGCAAAGACCGAGCCAAGCCGATAGTGGGCCAGGCCGTAGCTCCCATTGCCGCGAATGGCCTGCTGATAACTGACCTCTGCCGAGTTCAGATCGCCCTTAATGCGCAACACCTCCCCCATGCCAAAATGAGCCTCTGGGAGATCTGGATCTTGTTTGAGGGCTTGCTCAAACTGTTGCATCGCCTCCAACACCTGCTGGGGCCGCACAAACTTGCGCCCAGAAACATCCCGTTGCTTGTGCCCCAAATAGGCTAGACCAATTGCCGCAGTTGCCTCATGCAGGGTGGGATCCAGTTCCAGCGCCCGTCGATAGTTCTTGACTGCTTCGGTGTACTGTTCTTGGGCAGCCAAAACCAGGCCCAGTCCGTAGTAGGCTCGCCCCTGCTGGCTATCCGCCAAGATCACTTGGCTGAACTCCTGGCTGGCTTGGGCGAGATGCCCAGCTTGGACCAACGCTAATCCCAGATCCACCTGCACTTGGGCTGCCATCGAAGGGGTGAGATCCAGGTTGAGAGCGGTGCGGAACGCAGCTATGGCTGCTTTGAGTTGACCTTTGCGCAGGAGGGCTTGTCCCATAGCATAGTGAGCTTCCCCCAATCGGTCATTCAGTTCCAAAGCTGCCCAGCAGGAGTCAATCGCTTCATCCCATTGACCCAACCCGATGCGAACTTGGGCGATGCGGATGTGGGCCTCACTGCAATGGGGATCCAACCCCAGAGCCGTTTGCTGTTGAGCCAGGGCCTGTACCCAATCCCGTTTGTTTGCCCAGGCTTGACCGATGAGGCTGAATATTTCCGCTTGAGCGGATCCCTTGGTCAGGGGCAGGGCTTCTGGCAAGTGGGCCAAGACTTCATCCGGCTGATGTTGGGCTAACCACTGCTTGGCTAAGGCTTTCATCGTCTCCACCAGATGGAGATCGATGTCTTTGAGTTGGGGATTGAGTCGTTTTGCCCGCTGAAAGTGTTTCAATCCCTCCTGCAACTGGTCGGTGTTGACCAAGCATTTGGCCAGTTCCAAGTGAGCCGGGGCATGATCTGGCTGCCGCTTAACGGCTTCTTGAAACTGCGCAATCGCTTCAGGAATCCGTTGGGCCTGTAAAAGTGACAGCCCTTCTGCAAAACAGTCTGATCCTCCTGTTGGAGGGGAAGCACTAGCGGTCTCGGAGTACAGCTTTTTCCAGCCCAGCCAGCCTCCACCTGCAGCCAAGACCAACAACGGGATCCCCAGTCCTAGGGATCCAGCACGAGACCGTGCATCCGCTGCCCCAAAGGAGCGAACCACTAAGCCGCCGCCCAGCAGCAGCAACAGCGCCAGCACTCCTGCCCAAATCGGGCGCATCTGGGAGTTGTGGAGGAGCTGACGGAGCGCAAACCGGTCCAGGTTGGGAGTAGGGGTTTTTAGGGTCGGTGCTGTCGGACGTGGGGTGGGCTGGGGGGTGAGGATTCGAGCTGGAGGAGGGGTCGCCCCAACAGCAACTGGAGGGTTGGGGATCGGTTTAGGGGTGGCCTCAGCCCGTCGTTCTTTATGGGTTTTGGGAACGGGTGCCTCTAGGGTTTTGACACGGCGAAAATCAGGGTTACTGTCGGGATCCACCACCGGTTTTTGGGCTTCCAGAACCTTGATTTCGGAAATCTTGGTGCCCGGCAACACAATCTGGGTGGCATCGGCACTGCTCTCACCCGAAGCCAGATAAAAAACTTTCTTCCATTTTGGCTGGGCTTCCCCCTTCAGTCGGCCATAGACCACCAACTGACTCACCCCCTGGACAGGCAAGCCTCCCAACTGGCTAGCTACCCGGTGCAGTACCATCGAGCGGTTAAACAGTGCCTCTTCCGGGAATTCCACCATGAAGTAGAGGACATCCTGTTTGAGCACCGAACGGGTTGGCAATGGCGCCAGTGCCTTTTGCAAAGACTTCGTGAGAGCTTCAACGCTTCGAGT
>NZ_JAFIRA010000104.1 GCF_022848905.1 Thermostichus vulcanus str. 'Rupite' | reverse complement strand
ATTGCACCTTCAAGTAGCGATGCAACGGCTGCGTGCAGTGGTGGCCGGCCCGGATGGCAATGCCATGCTCATCTAGTAACGTTGACAGATCGTGAGGGTGAATCGCCTCTGCCGAAAAACTGACCAATCCCGCCCGTCGCGCTGGATCCGTGGGGCCGTAAACCGTGATGCCCGGTATGCGTTGGATCCCGTCGAGAAGGCGCGTGATCAAAGCTTGTTCATGGGCATGAATGCGATCCAGCCCGATCTCGTTCAAATAATCCACCGCCGCCCCCAAACCTACCGCTTGAGCAATGGCTGGGGTGCCGGCCTCAAACTTATGGGGAATATCTGCATAGGTCGCATGATCCAGATACACATCCGCGATCATCTCTCCCCCTCCCAAAAAGGGTGGCATGGATCGCAACAGATCCCGTTTCCCATACAGGATGCCAATCCCAGTTGGGCCACACATTTTGTGTCCAGAAAAAGCCAACCAGTCACAATTCAAAGCCTGCACGTCCACCGGCAAATGGGGCACACTTTGGCAGGCATCTAGCAAAACCTTCGCCCCATAGCGATGGGCTAACCGGATCACCTCCTCCACTGGGTTCAGGGATCCCAGCATATTGGACACCTGGACGACTGCCACCAACCGGGTGCGATCGCTGAGCAAGGATTGATAGTGCTCCAGATCCAACTCCCCTTCCGGGGTGATCTGAATGAACTTCAGGTGCGCTCCAGTCTTCTGGGCCACCAACTGCCAAGGGATCAAATTGCTGTGGTGCTCCATCACCGAAAGGATGATCTCGTCTCCCTGGGCGAGATGACTCAGGCCCCAGCTATAGGCCACCAAGTTAATCGCTTCGCTGGCGTTGCGGGTATAGATCATTTGCTGGGGTGAGGGAGCATTCAAAAAACGGGCGATCTTTTCCCGTGCTCCTTCGTAGGCATCGGTTGCCTCATTGCTGAGCGTATGGACCCCCCGATGCACATTGGCATTGGAGTGCTGGTAGTAGCGTTCCATCGCCTGTAAAACCGAAAGCGGCTTTTGGGAGGTGGCGGCGTTATCAAAGTAAATCAACGGATGGCCGTGCACTTGCCGCTGCAAAATCGGAAAATCAGCCCGCACCTGCTCGGCTAGATCAGCTGCAAGATCAACCTTGGGAAGAGAGAGAGGCGATACGGCCATAGTCTACGCGAAAACCCTATTTCCCTCAGTATGACATCGCTCTGGGATAGAACCCGACTTAGCAGTCCATCAGCGGATGAACACCGGGCTCAGACCCAAGACAGGGATCCCTACCTCAGCCCCCGCCACCTTATTCCTCCATAGGGCTTGTCACGATATGTAAACCCATGTTAAATTTATTTACATAAAGCGATAGAGGTATTGACAATGCAAGCATCACCCCGAATTCCTTCTCGCATGGACTCTGCCGCCGTCGCTCAGTACTACGACACCACCAATGATTGGATCCCGGGCTGGACTGAACAAGCAGAGCGCTGGAATGGACGTTTAGCCATGCTGGGTTTGGCCATCAGCATCGGTATGGAAGCGGCGCTGGGCCACAGCGTTTTCGCTAGCACGCTCGCTCAGTGGCTGGGTCTGCAATAATTCTAGATAGTTCTAAATAGAGTTTTACCTCTGTCTGAGAGAGCCCAGAACTACAGCCCTTTAATGCTCCGTATCCCAAAAGTGAACGTGGGTTTGCGACAACAACAGTTGTGTCCTTAACCCTGTTTTGAAAGCGCTAGAGTGCTCTGCACCGCTGTCGCGAAGGGGATTCCTCCGTGCTAGGTGACTGACGGTTCCGCTAGCGTGGCCTTGGCGCAAAGGGCTGTGTCCACACTCATCCTTTATGAGCTGATGATGACTGACAATCCCTTCCTTCTCTACGTTGGTGTAATGGTGGCCGGTCTAGTGGCTGCTGTTGCAGTTGGTTCGATGGCCTTCTTCAATTCCAAGCGCCCCGCTGGTTGGGAGGGTGCCGGACGCCCGCGATACGTGCCTCAGTACGGCCAAGACAGCGAAACACCGCCTGAATGGGAAATTGGCTGGACTGAAAAGGCGGAGCGCTGGAATGGACGGCTAGCGATGTTGGGGTTTGTCATCAGCATTGCTGTTGAAGCTACTGTTGGCCA
>NZ_JAFIRA010000103.1 GCF_022848905.1 Thermostichus vulcanus str. 'Rupite' | reverse complement strand
GGTTAAACAGTGCCTCTTCCGGGAATTCCACCATGAAGTAGAGGACATCCTGTTTGAGCACCGAACGGGTTGGCAATGGCGCCAGTGCCTTTTGCAAAGACTTCGTGAGAGCTTCAACGCTTCGAGTGCCAGGTTGAGTTGCCATAACTAAGAAGCTTCTGTTTCTGTGTTGATTTATACTTTTGCAAAGGAGTTCAACAAACCATCAGCATCCATTCGTTCGGGGAATTTCCATACGACTTTCGAAAAAATCTGAGGCTTCAGCCCAGGGGCCAACTTCCCAGCAGCATGATGCCTCATTGTGCTCAATCGGCTCAATATCCGTCAATGTACTGAAAAAGCCTGTAACAGAGGCAAGCTGTCCTCCTTTCACCCTCGCGCTTTGGGCCGGAAAAGATGGGCATGCTCTGGGCTGTACAGCCGCGAACGGACCGACTGGGATCCCTGTAAGGCCGGGCTAATCAGATAAAGAACGGTGCGCTCTAGGCGGGCTTGCCGGGTGAGGGAGGCCATTTCTGTTAAGGAGCCCAGCCAAATATGTTCGTCGGGCCAACCGAGACGATAACAAACCGCAATCGGAGTATCGGCAGGATAGTGCATCAAGAGGTCGGCTTGGGCTTGCTCCACATGGCGAGCACTGAGGTAGAGACACAATGAAGCCCGATGAGCTGCCAAGCTGGCCAAGGCTTCTGGAGCAGGAACCTGGGTACGACCACTGGCACGGGTGAGGATGATCGTCTGTACCAACTCGGGGATGGTGAGTTCGACTTGCAAACGGGCGGCTGCCAACTGAAAAGCACTCACTCCAGGCACGATCTCAAACGGGATCCCAGCCTCCCCTAGGCCCAGCAGCAATTCGTGCAAAGCGCCGTAAAGGGCAGGATCCCCATCTTGTAAGCGCACCACCCGCTGACCTGCCTGGACGCGCCCTATCATCTCGGGCAACAAGGTTTCCAACGTTAGGGCACGCGTATCGATGGCTTCCACCTGCGGGCGACAATGGCACAACAGGCCCTCCGGCACCAGGGATCCCGCGTAGAACACCACATCCGCCTCTGACAGCAGCCGTTGTCCGCGCAGCGTAATCAGCTCCGGATCCCCAGGGCCAGCCCCGATGATCTGCACCGGGAAATAGGTAGACTCCAGTTTGGTCACTCAGCCGGATCCCTCACCACAGTACCGTTTGCGTCTTCGCTTCAGCGTTGCGAAGCAACAGCAGAACAGAGTCTTTGCATCCTAACAGCAGTCTTTGTGTCTGAAGCCAGGCGCTTCCAGCCTACCCCTCAAACTCCCCGTTTTTGGTGAAAGGCTGAGAGCCCCTGAAATTAAGGATGCAGGCTACGGCTACTGGGTTTGGCCTCACTCCAGGCACATCCATCCAGGGCAATGCGCTCCACTTCCGAGGCCAGTTTGAGAGCCTTGAGGGCCTGCTCGCCCCCGACAGAGGGTTGATTGCCACCGCGCACACAGTTGATAAAGTGCTCTAGCTCGGCATGCAGCTTATCGATATTGTCGGTATGAACTTTCTCGATGAGACAATCCCGCTGGTAGGGCATCTGGCCATAGTCGCTGGTGGTACTGGCGGATCCCTGACGATACACCGAGATCTCATTGTCTAGGAAGTCCGCTTCCACCAGGGCATTTTTGCAGTGGACGGCAATTTTGCGGACTTTGCGATGGGTGACTTTACTGGCCGTTAGGGTAGCGATGGCCCCGTTGGCAAAGGTGAGGGTGGCGGTGACGTAGTCTAGGTAGCCCAGCTTTGAGGCGCGGTTACCACTGGCGGTGACTTGAATCACAGGGGAAGGAATCAACTCCAGCAGCAGATCGATGTCGTGGATCATTAGGTCAAACACGACCGATACATCGCTGGCCCGGTCGGAATAGGGGCTGAGTCGATGAGCTTCAAACGCCAAGGGATCCTCAGTTTGCAGCACCTGGCCCAATTTTTGAAAGGCGGGGCTAAAGCGCTCAATATGACCCACCTGGAGGATACAGTGGCAATCGGCGGCCCGGTTCACCAGGGATTCCGCTTCGCTGATGTTGGCGGCAATCGGCTTCTCGATCAAGACATGCACCCCCGCCTCCAGGCAGGCTAAGCCCACCTCGTGGTGCAACACCGTCGGTACGG
>NZ_JAFIRA010000102.1 GCF_022848905.1 Thermostichus vulcanus str. 'Rupite' | reverse complement strand
AATGGGTGCGGTCGGCTCAGGGGATGGGGTAGTTGGCAATCCCCTGAACTCCATGAATACTCCACAGCTTCAAGCTGTGGGGGGCTAGAAGGGAGAATCCCCCGGTTTCTAACCGGGGGAGTGTCAAAGATTCATGATTTGGAGTGTTTCAAGCCCCTGCGGGGGCTTTTTTGTTGGATCTTTAATATTTCTTGATTATTCTTGATTACGCTTGTTGTAACTGCTGCTCCTCTCCTGAGTCTCTGAAACCGGCCCGTTCCTCCCTGCAGGCAAGGGATGGGAAGTATCGGGGGAAACCAGTCCAAAGCGATACCCCTTGCCATACACGGCATGGATCAACTCCGCTGACCCTGGTAGGCGGATGCGACGGCGCAACAGGCGTACCTGGGCAGCTAAGACATTGCTACTCGGTGGTTCCTCCCCGGCCCATACCTGTTCGTAAATTTGATCATGGGTTAATAACTGACCGGGATGGGTCATGAAATACTCCAGCAAACGAAACTCCTTCTGGGAAAGGTTAATCATTTGCCCCTGACGATAGGCAGTCTGGTTTTCTCGATCCAACTCCAGATCCCCCATTTGCAACCGTGGGATCCCTTCTGGGGATCCAGCCCGCCGCAACAAGGCCCGCACCCGCGCCAACAGCTCCCGCAACGCAAACGGTTTTACCAAGTAATCATCCGCACCCGCATCCAATCCTTCCACTCGGTCATCCAGGGTATCTTTGGCGGTTAAAAACAGGATCGGTGTAGTCGGATCCGCCTGCCGTACCCGCTGACACAGGGATAGCCCAGAAATCTCAGGCAGCATCCAATCCAAAATCAGCAAATCAAAGGACTCCGTCCCGCCGGCGCGATGGGCAGAATAAGCCGGGGAGGCACTGACGTTGCCTTCTGCCAGGGATCCCGTCTGTTGCAGCAGTGCCCAAGCCCGCCCACCGTCATAGGCCACCTCCACCCTGTAGCCCTCACGGGTCAATTGCTGGGCCAGAGAATCCGCCAGTTCTACCTCGTCATCCACCAGCAAAATCCGCATCATCGCTTTCTGAATCGATTTCTGAGAAGCAAGGTTCTGAGTGCTCTGCATCCGCAGCATTCATTTCCAAAGACAGATCGTACAGACGTCGCCGCGTCCAAATTGGGGATCCCTGCAAATGCTGGGCCAATTGACGACTGGCGCTGGACCGAGACAAGCCTTGGGCCAGCAACTGAGCCAATTCCTGTCGGATCTCGGTTTCTGAGGGCGAGTTTTCTGGGTCATGGTCTAAGTTGACAGCCCCTTCGATCAAGAGGGTGAACTCGCCACGGGGAGGCTGAGTGTTGAGATGCTCCAGGGCTGCAGCCAGGGATCCCCGCCAAAAGGTTTCGTGGAGCTTGGTGAGCTCCCGCGCCAGAACCACCTGCCGTTCCGGGCCGAAGCAGGCGCTCAGATCCTGCAGGGTTTGGCGAAGGCGGTGCGGGGCTTCGTAGAAGATCAGGGTGCGCGGTTCTTGGGCCAACTGCCGCAGATGGGCTTGCCGCTGGCGGGTTTTGCTGGGCAGAAACCCTTCAAACACAAAGCGCCGCGTCGAAAGACCGGAGGCGATCAAAGCTGTGATGGCAGCCACAGGGCCAGGGATGGGCACCACTGGGATCCCTGCCTGGAGACAAGCGCGCACCAACTCCTCCCCCGGATCGGAAATGGCCGGTGTCCCAGCATCGCTGATCAACGCCACCGACTGCCCCACTGACAAGTACCCCAATAATTCCGGGATCCGTTGAGCAACATTGTGCTCGTGATAGCTAATCAGCCGGGCTGAGATCTGAAAATGCTTCAGCAACTGGCCGGAATGGCGAGTATCTTCTGCTGCCACCCAATCCACTTCTTTGAGGATGCGCAGGGCGCGCAGGGTAATATCTTCGCGGTTGCCGATCGGGGTGGCCACCAAGTAAAGTCTGGCGGTGGCGTGTTCCATCAAAACCTCCGGGGTACTCCCGCCACAGCGCAGCTTGGCGGTGAAGGGGAATAGGAGAGGCAATCTCTGGGGTATGCGCTTCGCGCAGGCTGCGCCAACGATGCCCCGGAGATTGCCTGACCTGGAGTCATGACACTAAGCTACGCTGACCCTGTGATACTCACTTACCAGTACAAACTTAACCCGACCGACAG
>NZ_JAFIRA010000101.1 GCF_022848905.1 Thermostichus vulcanus str. 'Rupite' | reverse complement strand
ACAACCGGATCAAGGTAATCAAGCGACAAGGGTATGGGTTTACCAACATTACTAACTTCAGAGCCAGATTATTAGCAGCTTTCTGGCCTTAGTAATCCTTGATCACCATAAGTCCAGGAGAGCCATCTGATCCATTTGTTGGATGAGTTATTTATTGATGAGGGATTGTATCAGGAGCTCACGTCAGTCAATCAAGACTCGACAGTTTTTACACCAGAAGATGTACAACTCATTTGCTATCAGTGGTTTCGGGCAGAACCCCCGCCGCAAGTGGATCCCAAGCTATTCAAGCGGAGGCGAAAGGATCCCTATGATGCTCTACATTAATGATTTGAGCGACAGGGTCTTCGACAGTCCCCAAACCCTGATTCTTGCGTTGACCCGGTCGATCGTGCTCTGGGTAAGGGTTTCAGATGTCTGGGCAGGGGGAGATAGAAGAGGATTTGCACCCTTTGGGGACACCCTGTCGATTGACGACCCTGGATCCCTGACTGGGAGCGGGTTAAAATCAGGGGGCCTCGCTTCTCTTCGGGGAAGTGGAATTAATGGAAAGCGAGCCGAGTCCTGTGGTGTTAACACACAACCTGGCTACCTCGCTTCTCTTCGGGGAAGTGGAATTAATGGAAAGGACCCCACCGTCTATATGGCGGTCGTGGACCATGTCGTCCTCGCTTCTCTTCGGGGAAGTGGAATTAATGGAAAGAAGAAATTCACATGCCACGACTAAATCCATGAGAAACTCGCTTCTCTTCGGGGAAGTGGAATTAATGGAAAGTGTCCACGCATGCTGCACTGCGTGGTTAAAGAAGTGTCGGCCGCTCGCTTCTCTTCGGGGAAGTGGAATTAATGGAAAGTGAACCCAAGCACAGTGTGTGCTTGGTCGTGATACCGGAACTCTCGCTTCTCTTCGGGGAAGTGGAATTAATGGAAAGGCCTTTTAGAGGCACAACTTGAGCAAGAAAATATGAGTCTCGCTTCTCTTCGGGGAAGTGGAATTAATGGAAAGCTAAATTATTCAGGTCTTCTGCTTCAGGAAAACTTGCTGTTCTCGCTTCTCTTTGGGGAAGTGGAATTAATGGAAAGACCAGCAAATTATGAACGTCGAGGCGGCTATTGGCGTGCCCTCGCTTCTCTTCGGGGAAGTGGAATTAATGGAAAGCTGCACTCAAATTCCGAATTAGTCGGAAAACGCATCCCACTCGCTTCTCTTCGGGGAAGTGGAATTAATGGAAAGATTGCTTGATGCAGCGCCACGGCCAGACGGTTTCCCCCACTCGCTTCTCTTCGGGGAAGTGGAATTAATGGAAAGCGTGGAGATTTGCTCCCCTGAGCACGCTACCTTCTCTCGCTTCTCTTCGGGGAAGTGGAATTAATGGAAAGAGCTTCAAGAGCCGGCACGGCTCGACTGGAGGTGGGTGCACTCGCTTCTCTTCGGGGAAGTGGAATTAATGGAAAGCAGTCCAACCCCATAGGATTAACTCCTATGGGGTTTTTACTCGCTTCTCTTCGGGGAAGTGGAATTAATGGAAAGTGCCAGATTTTTTGCAGCAATATCCCAAGACAAGGTTTCTCGCTTCTCTTCGGGGAAGTGGAATTAATGGAAAGCCCACACATGATTGGGGAGCCGGATCAGATGACTCTGACTCGCTTCTCTTCGGGGAAGTGGAATTAATGGAAAGAACCGATGTGTAGCAGGTTCTTGAATAAGAGTATATGGACTCGCTTCTCTTCGGGGAAGTGGAATTAATGGAAAGTTTAGGAAGATGATTTCTTGATTAGGAATACACACCGCCTCGCTTCTCTTCGGGGAAGTGGAATTAATGGAAAGTCCTCGTCGAACGGTAGGAAGGACAGCCCGTCGCAGGCAAACTCGCTTCTCTTCGGGGAAGTGGAATTAATGGAAAGACAAGGTAACCAGCGCGTCGAACATACGCTCGTTCAAGCCCTCGCTTCTCTTCGGGGAAGTGGAATTAATGGAAAGTAGTCTTTTCAGCCTGTCTCTCTCTGCCTTGTTAACTCGCTTCTCTTCGGGGAAGTGGAATTAATGGAAAGTGAAACTCAGAATCACGATTTCGCCCACGTAGTACTTGGTCTCGCTGGCTCTCCTGACATTTTGGTGTCGATAGTATAATGAGATACTGAGTTCCATGACGAACATTGGTTCCTCTTGATAAGTTATTGGGTCTTGCTGGAGTCAAAATCCAAGAGTTTGTAGAGTTAGAAC
>NZ_JAFIRA010000100.1 GCF_022848905.1 Thermostichus vulcanus str. 'Rupite' | reverse complement strand
GTCCTACGGACAACACGGAGCGTCAACGCGTCAAGGAGACGGCGTTTTTGTCTCCGAGCCGCTTTGGCAAAGGCTCAGAGGAGGATCCCGCCCATTCCATCTTCCTGAGCCTGACCTGTGAGCAAGCCGATCTTAGCCATCACCTCGCGTCGGTGAGTCGAGCCGTGGCCAGTCGCCCTGCCCTGCCTGTTTTGGCCAATGTGCTGCTGGAGGCGGACGCAGACACCCAGCGAGTCGCTCTGACGGCTTTTGACCTGAACTTGGGCATTCGCAGTGAGTTTGATGCGCAGGTGGAGCATTCGGCTCGAACCACTTTGCCCGCCAAGCTCTTCAGCGACATTGTCAGTCGCCTGCCCAGTGGCAAGATAACCCTGAGCCAGCCGCGAGAGGATGCTCCCGTGACCCTGACTTCGGCAGCTGGTCAGTACCAAGTGCGAGGACTATCGGCTGAGGACTACCCTACCCTGCCGGAAGTTGGTGCCGGTGATGGGGGTGAATCTGCACAAGCGTTGGAGCTGCACATTGAGAACCTGTTGCAAGGGATCAGTCAAACCCTCTTTGCCGCTTCTGCAGATGAAACCAAGCAGGTGTTGACGGGGGTGCATGTCAAGTTGCTGGCCGGGGATCCACCGTTGTTGGAGTTTGCTGCTACCGATGGGCATCGTTTGGCTACCGCGCAGACCGAGTTGAGAGAACTCCATTCCGAGAACAGTGACGGGATCCCAAGTGAATGGGCAGGGCAAAATCCAGGAGGGGTTGGGCTAGATTTCACGATTCCCGCTCGTACCCTGCGGGAGTTAGAGCGGATTCTCAGTAACCAAGCTGCTGCTCGCGCCAGCGGGACAGAGTCCTTTACGGTGCAGTTGCGGTTCGACCGGGCACAGGTACAATTCAGACTCGATCGCCATTTGCTCACCAGTCGCCTTTTGGATGGCCAATATCCCGACTACAAGCGCCTGATTCCCAGCCAGTTTGAGCGACAAGTGACCCTGGAGCGCCGCCCCTTGATGGAATCGTTGGAGCGGGTTGGAGTGTTCGCCGCCCAAAGAAACGACATTATCAAGTTCCAACTTTCCGCCGCAACCCAAACCCTACAGATCAGCACCGAAGCTCCCGATGTGGGAAGTGGTCAAGAATTTCTGCCGATACACATGTCTGGGCCGGATCTAGAGCTAGCTTTTAACGTGCGTTACTTACTCGATGCCCTGAAAGTATTCCACACCCAGCAGGTGAGTCTGGAGTTAAACGGTGCGACACAACCCGCTATCTGGAAGCCAATCGGTGCGATGCGCTTGTGCTACTTGGTCATGCCGGTGCAACTGCGGGCCACCTAGGGACCCCTTAGGGATCCAGATAGGCAGTCAGGCTGGCGCGGCGAGTGGGGGCAAATTGAGCACAGGTGTGGAGAATCGTCTCCAGAACAGGAGCATGACTGGCCTGAAACTGCCGCAGGACACTCTCTGGCTTCAACTGATGGGCAAACATTTGATGCACAACCTTGTGCCAAGTTTGGGTTACTTCTTGGCCTAGGCAGGAGTAGATGAATGCTGCCAGGGGAGAACGGGTGAGGTCATGACGGCTGGTGCTGGTTCGGCCTTTGTAGAGCAGCTCCCATACCACAGGGTTGATGTCGCTTCGCCCAACTTCAGGATAGATGGGCCAGGGATTTTGAGGGCTCAGGGGCTCATCCCAGTCTTGTCCGGGGGGTCGATAGCCCAAAAATAACGAGATGGGGCCATCCCCGCCACTGCTCAGGGCCACCGCTTCCAACAGTCCAATTGCCAACAGTTTCACCCCAATGTATTCTTGGCCAATGCGGATATTCTGGGCAGCTTGTTCGGTCATGGTTTGCCAGGTTTCTCGGCTGGGGTAACCGCGGTGCCGCTGGAATACCCGTTGCGCATCCAAATTCAGGAAGAACTGCTCCATCCGCTGCAACACCCGGCGATACTCCACCACTGAGTAAAGGTTAAACTCTAGCAGGCGTGGATCCATCTCTGGCAAGAGATCCCAGGTATGATCCAGAAAAACCCCCGCATCGGTAGAGGCAAAATTTCCTACATCGCGGTTGGTTAGCTCCACCGCATCCCGTAGTATTTGCTCAATGTGTTGTGAAGTCAGCCCCAACTGTAACTCTTGATTGAGCTGCCCAATGCGGTGTTCCAATTGTTCTAGGCAGGAGTAGCCTTCCCCATTCACAGGGCGAAAGGGAATCGTGGCTTCAATGCTGGCGACAATCGCCACTTGATCTTGGAGAGAAAGCCAGGGTTCCAACACATCCAAGGCCAGAC
>NZ_JAFIRA010000099.1 GCF_022848905.1 Thermostichus vulcanus str. 'Rupite' | reverse complement strand
ATGATGGATCGGCTACAACGGGCCAGCACGCCATGGAATCCTCCTCTCCCCTGATTGCGATTGTCATGGGCAGCGATTCGGATTTGCCGACAATGGCGGCGGCGGCCCAAGTGTGTGAACAGTTCGGGATCCCCTATCAACTCCAGATTCTCAGCGCTCACCGCACCCCGGAAGCGATGCTGGAGTTTGCCCGCTCCGCCCATACCCAAGGGATCCGCGTGATCATTGCTGGCGCCGGAGGGGCGGCCCATTTGCCGGGGATGGTGGCGGCCTTAACCCCTCTGCCGGTGGTGGGCGTACCGGTGGCAAGCCAGCACCTCCAGGGGTTGGATTCCCTCTACTCAATTGTGCAAATGCCACGCGGGATCCCGGTGGCCACGGTTGCCATCGGCAATGGACACAATGCCGGGTTACTGGCAGTCCAGATTTTGGCCTGCGGGGATCCCGACCTCTTGCAGCAGGTGATCGCCTATCGGGAAAGCCTCAAACAGTCGGTACAAGAGAAAAATGTCCAATTGCACGCCCGCGGCTGGAAAGACTATCTGGCCAACCTGTGAAGAGGACTGAGACAGGGATCCCTACCAACGGGCCAACAGCATCTGAAATTGGCTTTCCCCCAGAAGGGTGACCTGCGGATCGGGATAGGTGTCCCGAAACCACTCCTGAAATTGGCGGATGGCAACCGTGAAGATCTCTTCCGGGATCTGCCAAGAGGCACTGTAGGAACGCTGGGCATACCAATCAAAGAGCGCCTGGGCACGGATCGCCGTTGGCCATTCCGCGGCCACCACCCGCTCCAATCGGGCACCCTCAGCCTGCAGGTACTGCTCCACCTCCTCAGTACTGGCCCCCACCCGTTGGGGTGCAAAGCCCAGCCCCGCCAAGATCTCTGTCCAACGGGGATCAAACTCGCCGCGGGCGCTCACCACCCGATCCCCATAGCCGTAGAGATAGACTCCCCCCGGCCTTAACACGCGGCGAATCTCGCCAATCACCTGTTGCCACTCCCGAATTAAATGCAGCACATGCACCGTAATCGCCACATCAAAACACGCCTCCCCGAAGGGCAAGGCGGTCGCATCAGCCATCTGAACGGACACCTGCGGTGGTATTTGGCCCAGTCTTTCCCGTAACTTGCGCCGTAACTCCGCCAGCATCTCTTCAGAAATATCAATGCCGGAATAGGCATAGCCGCGGCGGATCAAGGGCAAAGCGATACGCCCTGTGCCAATACCCACCTCCAGAAAGTGGGTATCCTGGGTGGCCCCCACCGCAGTCACGATCGCATCGGCAATTTCTTCATCCACACCGGCGGGAAAGCCCCGGGTCACATCGTAAAAGCCCGCCGCTCGATCAAAGCAGACGCTGTAGGATTGCACCATTGCTGCGCGCTCCTATTGCACTCAAACAAAACAATGGGCCAAGACCGCTTGGATCCCAGCCCATCTTAGATCTACAAGACGGATTGCTTGCTTCTCCAGTTCTTAACCTCAGTCAGGGATCCCCAACTTAGGCATCTTCTGCCAAGCGGGCATAAAACAGGCCCTGAATGCGAACCGTGTGGGGTTCCATCGCCCCCTGCTCCGTGCTAGAGGGCTGAATGCTAACAAAGGATCCCGCCATTTCTCCAGTGCTGGGATCCACACGGGCAATCCGCAGGGACATTTTCCCTTCCGAGACTTCATCCACCTTGCGGTTGGGGGCAAATTCATCCTTGGCGGCCTGCAACCCTACAGCAGTGTCGTAGCCCGTGTTGGAACCCCGTCCCCGCGGATCCAAGAAAGAGCTGCTGTGGTAACCGGGCACCAAGAACTCCCCTTCAAAATCCGTGGAGGGGTCGATGGCGGATCCCTGGGCTGTGGCCACCAAATCTTTCACACTAAACAGCAGCGGCACCAGTTCGCGGCGAGGCATTTGGCCAGTTGTCGGTTGAAAGGTGATCCCATCCACCACCCTTAGCTGCAAGCCCCCATTTTGGGGGGTCACCTCTGCCTTGATGGGCCCCAGGGTGGCGGCGGAGATGAGAATGTTTTTGGCTTTGATAAACTCTTTCTCGCCGTTGCGCTTTTCCTCTTCCACTTCAATTTGCACCGGCTGGAAGCAAACGTCGGTTAGCTTCAAGGATCCCCCACTGGGTATTTCGATGCGCCCTCTGGAACTGTCGGAGACCGAAGGACAAATAGCCGCCTTACCGGTGTTGCGGATCTGGTCATAGGTCAGCGGGGCCTTAGCAGCCTCAGCCGGAAAGGCGAAGACGCTCAAACAAAGCGCCAACAAAATGGCGAGCAGTGGACGATACCGCATGGTCGAACCTCGAAAAACCTTTTTTGAATCTGAACGCTGCTGGGGAAAACAAG
>NZ_JAFIRA010000098.1 GCF_022848905.1 Thermostichus vulcanus str. 'Rupite' | reverse complement strand
ATGATGGATCGGCTACAACGGGCCAGCACGCCATGGAATCCTCCTCTCCCCTGATTGCGATTGTCATGGGCAGCGATTCGGATTTGCCGACAATGGCGGCGGCGGCCCAAGTGTGTGAACAGTTCGGCATTCCCTATCAACTGCAGATCCTCAGCGCTCACCGCACCCCAGAGGCGATGCTGGAGTTTGCCCGCTCCGCCCATACCCAAGGGATCCGCGTGATCATCGCTGGAGCCGGAGGGGCGGCCCATTTGCCGGGGATGGTGGCGGCCTTAACCCCGCTGCCGGTGGTGGGCGTACCGGTGGCAAGCCAACACCTGCAAGGGTTGGATTCCCTCTACTCAATTGTGCAAATGCCACGCGGGATCCCGGTAGCCACCGTTGCCATCGGCAACGGACACAATGCCGGGTTGCTGGCGGTCCAGATTTTGGCCTGCGGGGATCCCGAACTCTTGCAGCAGGTGATCGCCTATCGAGAAAGCCTCAAACAGTCGGTGCAAGAGAAAAATGTCCAGTTGCACGCCCGAGGCTGGAAAGACTATCTGGCCAACCTGTGAAGAGACCGGAGACAGGGATCCCTACCAACGGGCCAGGAGCATCTGAAACTGGCTTTCCCCCAGAAGGGTGACCTGCGGGTCAGGATAGGTGTCTCGAAACCACTCCCGAAATTGGCGGATGGCAACCGTGAAAATCTCTTCCGGGATCTGCCAAGAGGCACTGTAGGAACGCTGCGCATACCAATCAAAGACTGCCTGGGCACGGATCGCTGTTGGCCATTCCGCGGCCACCACCCGCTCTAATCGGGCACCCTCAGCCTGCAGGTACTGCTCCACCTCCTCAGTACTAGCCCCCACCCGTTGGGATGCAAAGCCCAGCTCCGCCAAGATCTCTGTCCAGCGAGGCTCAAACTCACCGCGGGCGCTCACCACCCGATCCCCATAGCCGTAGAGATAGACTCCCCCCGGCCTTAACACGCGGCGAATCTCGCCAATCACCTGTTGCCACTCCCGAATTAAATGCAGCACATGCACCGTGATGGCCACATCAAAGCACGCCTCCCCAAAGGGCAAGGCGGTTGCATCAGCCATCTGAACGGACACCTGCGGCGGTATCTGACCCAGTCTTTCCCGTAACTTGCGCCGCAACTCCGCCAACATCTGTTCAGAAATATCGATGCCGGAATAGGCATAGCCGCGGCGGATCAAGGGCAAAGCGATACGCCCTGTGCCAATACCCACCTCCAGAAAATGGGTATCCTGGGTGGCCCCCACCGCAGCCACGATCGCATCGGCAATCTCCTCATCCACACCGGCGGGAAAGCCGCGGGTCGCATCGTAAAAGCCTGCCGCTCGATCAAAACAGACGCTGTGGGATTGCACCATCCCTGCGCGCTCCTATTCCCCTCAAACAAAACAACGGGCCAAGACCACTTGGATCCCAGCCCATCTTAGAACAACAAGTATGGATGGCTTGTTTGCTGGTTCTTAACCTCAATCAGGGATCGCCAACTTAGGCATCTTCTGCCAAGCGGGCATAAAACAGGCCCTGAATGCGAACCGTGTGGGGTTCCATCGCCCCCTGCTCCGTGCTAGAGGGCTGAATGCTAACAAAGGATCCCGCCATTTCTCCAGTGCTGGGATCCACACGGGCAATGCGCAGGGACATTTTCCCCTCCGAGACTTCATCCACCTTGCGGTTGGTGGCAAATTCATCCTTGGCGGCCTGCAACCCTACAGCCGTGTCGTAGCCGGTGTTGGAGCCCCGTCCCCGCGGATCCAGGAAAGAGCTACTGTGGTAACCGGGTACCAAGAACTCCCCTTCAAAATCCGTGGAGGGGTCGATGGCAGAGCCCTGGGCTGTGGCCACCAAATCTTTCACACTAAACAGCAGCGGCACCAGTTCGCGGCGAGGCATTTGGCCGGTTGTCGGTTGAAAGGTGATCCCATCCACCACCTTGAGCTGCAAGCCCCCATTTTTGGGGGTCACTTCTGCCTTGATGGGCCCCAAGGTGGCGGCGGAGATGAGAATGTTTTTGGCTTTGATAAACTCTTTCTCGCCGTTGCGCTTTTCCTCTTCCACCTCAATTTGCACCGGCTGGAAGCAAACGTCGGTTAGCTTCAAGGATCCCCCACTGGGTATTTCGATGCGCCCTCTAGAACTGTCGGAGACCGAAGGACAAATAGCCGCCTTACCGGTGTTGCGGATCTGGTCATAGGTCAGTGGAGCCTTGGCAGCCTCAGCCGGAAAGGCGAAGACGCTCAAACAAAGCGCCAACAAAATGGCGAGCAGTGGACGATACCGCATGGTCGAACCTCGAAAAACCTTTTTTGAATCTGAACGCTGCTGGGGAAAACAAG
>NZ_JAFIRA010000097.1 GCF_022848905.1 Thermostichus vulcanus str. 'Rupite' | reverse complement strand
GTGGAGAGGTAGCCTATCGTCGTCGTCGTTTCCAGAAGCGTCGTGCCCAGTTGCAACAGGCGGGTAAATACCGAGCACTCAAGCGACTGGAGCGCAAAGAAGCCCGTTGGATGAGGGCGGTCAACCATACGATTAGCCGCCGCGTTGTGCGGTTTGCCAATGCGGTGAATGCCGATGTGTGGATGGAAGACCTCTCGGGTATTCGCCAGTCCAGACAGAGCCAGAAGGCTCGCTCTGATGCCGGTAAATCACGGCACAGCTGGTCGTACTACGACCTGGAGTGGAAGACTGCCTACAAGCTGGAAATGGCGGGTAGGACGCTGCACAAGCGCCCTGCTGCCTATACGTCCAAAACCGACCACAGGACAGGATTGATTGGTAAAAGGAGTGGGCATTTGTTCACCGGGCAGGACGGGTATTGCTGTGACGCGGACTGGAATGCCGCAATGAACCTTGCTCGGTGGGACGGGTTCTCATGTCCCTTGAGTCTAAAAGAAGCCCTGCCCGTAATAGGTAGGGTCGGCTCAGGGGATGGGGTAGTTGGCAATCCCCTGAACTCCATGAATCCTCCACAGCTGCAAGCTGTGGGGAGCTAGAAGGGAGAATCCCCCGTTTGTAAAACGGGGGAGTGTCAACTGAGATCAAGGCGATGATCACCGATGGCCTAGTGACCCTCCATCCCGTCCAGATTCTGCTCCATGTACCCCAACGCGATTAGAGTCCCCTAAGAGATTCCTATGCCCGATTCACCCAGTGCCCTGCGCTTTATTCTGCTGTTGGGGATCGTCGGTTTGTGCGCGGATGCCACTTACGAAGGGGCGCGCAGCATTTCGGGTGCTTTTTTGGGATCCCTGGGGGCCAGTAGTACTGTCGTGGGCCTGGTGGCTGGCAGCGGCGAGTTGTTGGCCTACGGATTGCGCCTCGGGATTGGGGTTTTGAGCGATCGCACGGGGCGCTACTGGCAGCTCATCACCCTGGGCGTTGAGGGAACGAAAACGACCGCATCTGTCCCGGCTTTTTGAACCGGGGGAACCCAGCCCCCAACTTTTTGCGACGATCAAACGCTTGGTCTAAACGCCTCAAAACCTGCTGCAATGCCTGGGCATTGACAGAGGCGAGATCCTCATCAAGCCGCTTTGCCTCAGTCAGCCGTTGGCATTGCAGCTTAAAGCTGGGGTATGGCGCGTCTGCCGGGATGAGGTACTCGCTACGCAGAGAGCAGGCATTGACCGGACACTTACGAGAAGCCATCCAGTCTTTGCGCTCCCTCAGCGCATCATTCCAGACCCTACGGCACACCTCTAAATCGTGGTCGATCTGTTCGGCCTGCTGCTTGGTCGGTTTTAGCTTGTACTCATACGTCAGGGTTATCATAGGCGCAGTGCAACACTTAGTCGCACCCAATGTCACTGCCCTTAAACGCCCTCTATCACTGCTCTTACAGCATCTACTTTCACTTAGTCGCTTGCACTAAGTACCGCCGCAAGTGTATCACTCAACCCATGCTGAATAGGCTCAGGGAAATATTTGCGGAAACCCTGCAAAAGTGGGAGGGAGAATTAATCGAGTTCAATGGGGAGGCGGATCATGTTCATTTGCTCATGTCCGTTAACCCAAAGGTTCAGCCCTCAAAACTGGTGAACAACCTGAAAACTGTTTCCAGTCGCTTGATTCGCAAAGAGTTTGCTGAGCACCTAGTCAAGGTCTACCGTGGCAAGCCCGTCTTCTGGAGCCGTTCATACTGCATCATTTCTTGTGGTGGCGCGCCTCTTGCTGTGCTCACCCAGTACATTCAGCAGCAGGCCAAGATTGAGTGATTGCTGGGCGCATCGTCCTCCGGATGACCCGGAGGGACATCGCCTCACCACCACCCAACCGCAAGCGGTATGGGCGGAGCACTGCGATGTTCTTGGGTAGACGAGATGACAAACCTCCTACCCTGAACGCGCATACAGGCTGCTACCCAACGCTGTATAAAGGGCAATAGGTGGGGGGAGCTTCATGCCTCAGCCAACCCACCCAGAAGCCGTTTTTCTCCCGTTCTTAAATAGCCTCTCAATTCATAACTCTTGATAAAGTTCTTGTCATAACTCTTGATAAAGTTCTTGTCAGAAATCTATAGTGGAGATAGAAGTCACTTCAATTTACAGCTTTCTCTCGAGTTTGCTATGCGATTTAGGCAATCTGGAATGCAAGCATGATAATTTAATTGTTAGATGAATGGAATGGTCAATGGCTAAAACAAATCACAACACCTAGAGGACATCGATGAGTACCTTTGCTAATCCACCTCAAAAGTGTGTATCTGCTGCTTTCAAGGAAGAAAGCAAGCTACACGATTGCATCCAACGGCTTCTGAATCGGGGGGTTCCGAATGACCGTATTTCCATCATTG
>NZ_JAFIRA010000096.1 GCF_022848905.1 Thermostichus vulcanus str. 'Rupite' | reverse complement strand
AGCCAGAGGGGTAGGCCGGAGCTCACCACATCAAAATGCAAACGCGCCAGGGCCTCTCCCCCAGGGATCAACCGCGCCCAGCCGCTGCGCCGTGGGATCAGATCATAAAACTTGGTCTCTGGCTCTAGCCCTGCCAATTCTGCCGCCCACAGACGGGCATCTTCTTCGCTGCCCAACCGATCCACCACACCCAAATGGAGGGCCTGTTCCCCACTAAAAATGCGCCCATCCGCAAACGTTCTAACCACGTTCAAGCTTAGCTTGCGGGCCGTTGCCACCGTTTGCACAAACTGGCTATAGGTAATGTCAATCAGCTCTTGTAGGATAGTGCGCTCTTCGGCGGTGAGTTCCCGGTCAAAAGAGAGAATATCCTTATAGGGCCCAGACTTGATGACCTTAAAGGAAATCCCCACCTTGTCCAGAAGCCGCTCAATATTGTTACCCCGAATAATTACACCAATGCTGCCAGTGATGGTGCCTGGGTTAGAGACAATTTTTTCCGCCCCCATGGCAATGTAAACCCCTCCAGAAGCAGCAATGTTCCCAAAGCTGGCAATAATGCGGGTGCCTTTTTGTTCCCGTAAGCGCACAAGGGCATTGTAGATTTCCTGAGAATCAGCCACTGTGCCACCAGGGCTATCAATGCGCAATACTATAGCTGGAATCTGCTTTTCCTCTGCCTCCTTCAGGGCTTTTAAGACCCGTTCCCGGGTTTTGCTCTCAATTACCCCAGTCACCTCAATACGGCCAATTCGCCGCCGCAAACCACCCAAAAACAAACGCTGCAACATGCAGGAAAGCGTGCCAACTAGTTATAGGTTAAACTTCTCTTTCAATCATGAAGGACCCCTGCAGTTAGGGTCAATGGCAATTCCCGTTCTGTTCATGCTCTCCTCACTTTAGCTGAGACATCCTCAGAAAGACCGATGACGGTCAAACCAGCGCATCAGCATGGCTGCCAACCGCTCTGGATTGTGGCGCACTAGCCCCGTCTCCGGATCCTCTTGCATGACATTGGCCAACACCGCTCGACACCCTAGATAGGCCAATTTATCCGGATCCAACAGCACAAACTCCGAGCCGCTACGCCGGTAATGCTCCAGTGCCCGCGCCGAGGGCAACTCCCGCTGCACCAATACCCCATCAAATAGGCGGATCCCGGCCACCCGATCCAGGGCCATGACATGATCCCCGACCGTGTAGCCATCTGTTTCGCCTGGCTCCGTCATGATGTTGCACACGTAAATGTGGGGGGCAGGATTTTGGGCGATTGCCTCCACAATTTCCGGTACCAAAAGGTTGGGGATGATGCTGGTGTAAAGGCTACCTGGCCCTAAGATTAAAAATTCTGCTGCCCGGATGGCCTCGATTACTTCCGGGACGGCGGGAGGGTTGGGCGGGTCACAGCCAATCCGATGGATACGCCCACCTGCCTTGGCAATGTTCGATTCCCCAACCACGCGGCGGCCATCGCTCAGTTCTGCCCAGAGGGTGACATCCGCCAAAGTCGCGGGTAGCACCCGCCCCTGAATCGCCAAGACTTGGGAGGTTGCCGTAATCGCCCGGATCAAGTCGCCGCCGGTAACCGCCGTTAGGGCTGTAATGAACAGGTTGCCAAAGCTATGGCCCGTCAGCCCATCCCCCGACTGGAAGCGATATTGAAACAGTTCCGTGAGCAGCTTTTCTTCGTTGGCTAGGGCCGTGAGGCAGTTGCGAATATCTCCGGGGGGTAAAACCCCAATTTCCCGCCGCAAGCGCCCGGAGGAGCCGCCATCATCCGCTACAGTGACCACCGCCGTGATGTTGGAGCTGTAGTGTTTCAAGCCCCGCAGCAGATGGGACAGTCCGGTGCCTCCTCCCAACACGACAATGCGCGGCCCGCGACTGAGGCGACGGCGAGACAGGAGCTTATCCACCAGGGCTTCGTCTCCCTCCGGGATGAGCACATCCTCAATCGAGCGCATGGCGCTGCGGAACCCCAACACCACCAGCGCCAAGCCGATCCCAGTCACCAAAGGGCCACTGATGTTGTTCGGGATCCAAGTGGTAATCAGGCGTAGGGTGAAGTCGATCAGCTGTTTGAGACGAAAAACGGGGGTCAGTTCCGTCCAGATGGCAATGCCCAGCACCATTAACAACACCCCCCCGATGGATAGGCTCAGCCAGCGTTTGACCGCCAGTCCGGGGGAGAGCCATTTCCATCCGGTTCCTGGCCAACCAGCCAAGGGACGGTGCAGACCCCAGCCAGAGGGAGGGGATGGGTCGCCATTGGTGCGGGCAGGCTTAACCATGGGGGATTACAGGAACAGCAGCCGTTCCCGCTAGGGTGCTGGAGTCATCCGGGATCCTAACCTGTTGCTGCGCAACGCTAACGCGCCCCGTCAGCGGGCCGAAGCGGGCCTCCATTTCCCGCTGGGAATCGAGCAAATGGCGATGGTGCACCTGCACATTGAGATGCGGCAGACCCTGCCCGGGGGGAGCAGCCACCCAAGGCTGTAAATCCTGGGCCAAGCGTTCCACCAAAGCCACAGAGCGATGCTGACCACCCGTACAGCCGATGGCAAGGGTCAGGTGC
>NZ_JAFIRA010000095.1 GCF_022848905.1 Thermostichus vulcanus str. 'Rupite' | reverse complement strand
CCGCCACTGCCAAACGGTTCTGCCCCCGGTCAACACCTAACCGCTCCGTACTCTTCACTTCGGGAACATCCCAAGTGATAGACAGAACAGCATACCAAACCCCACGTATTTGCATCAGTTTCAAGGTGCCCCGTTCGCAATCCTGTTCGGCCAAGATGCGCTCAAGACGCTCGGCATAGTAGGAACTGCCAACCTCAAGGGGAACCCGCTTGTCACCCTGAATGGTGGGAAAACTCACCGAGTAGGTACTACCTACTCGGTGCAGCTTCCAGTTTTGGTTGTTGACCTCCGGCCAGAACACTTTGAAGTGTTTGACCCGCTGGCCGGCTTTCCCTTTGAGGATGCGAATCACCTGGTTGGAGAGGGCCGACTTGAGTGGTGTCACCACTTTGGCGGTTGTTAATGCTTTTCGTTCCTTCGGACTGATGCGCAGCAGTTGGTTTGCCAGTTCGGTTGTCGCACAAACCGTCTGGTTAAACATCTCTGCTTTGACCGCATCGCCCTCCGGGCGGTGCGGAGCACCATTGAGGTCAAGAAACTTGAGCTTGAGTGTCGTGGTGACCCGTTTCATGGGGACTATTGTACTATTTCTGCTGCTGAATAAATTCAGCCTGTGCGCTTACTGCTCCGCAGGGCCGGAGGCCATTATCCCCCGGTTGGAAACCGGGGGCTTTACGCTGCTTTTCGTAAGACAGTGGCAGTTTTTTCCGGCTGATCAATAAATGTGATCAAAATGGGCAGATCGGTCGAAAGTTCGAGCAGGCTACTGCTACGGATGCGGCTGTTACGACCAAACCCGGCGATGGCCCGAACAACAGTTCCTCCCGCTAGTCCTCTTTTACGAGCCAACTGCAAGAGAGCTAGGTAGAGAGGCTGACCCTGCCAGCGATTGGATTCCCCGATGTAAATGTTCAGTTGATGCGCAGACGCTTCCGGGAACACCATTCTTTACCTCCACAAACGAGCAAGCAGGATCCCAATTTCCATGGCTACAGCACCCAGTAGGGCGGATCCCAACCAATACAGCAGACTGATGTTGAATCGGTGCTGTTGCCAGAGGCTAAAGCTATCCAACTCATAGGTAGAAAAGGTTGTATAGGAGCCCAAAAAGCCTACCCCCAGAAGCAGCCGTGCTTCGGGTGGAATCTCAGCCCGTTCCATGGCCAGCGTCATAAACCAGCCCATGACCAGGCAGCCTGATAGGTTAATCGCCAGCGTGCCGTAGGGAAAACTTGATCCAAAATGTTGGGCAAACCAGAGACTAAGGTAGTAGCGGCTTAGGGATCCGCCAATAGCCCCTAAGCTGATGGCCAGAGGGAATCTCAGCTGGGGATCCGAGAAAGAATGACTCAGCTGACTCAGCAGCACTTGCATCCAAAAAAACATGGGTGTTTCAGTTAGTGAGGGGCTTTCCGTTTTCCGAACAAGGTTTGCTTCAAAGCCGCGAGCCAGGATCGGTCTTGAAGCCATTCTCCTCCACCAAAATCACCGGGATCGGACTGGTTTCCAGCACTGCCTGCGACGTGGATCCCACCAACACCTGATCCCAGCCGCGGTGGCCGCGTTTGCCCATCACCACATCCGTCACCTGTTCTTCGCTGGCCACCTTCACAATCATCTCCGCCAATGGCCCTGAACACAGCCAAAATTGATGGCGAATATCCGCCAAAAGCCGTTGTGTTTGGTGGCGCAACTGCTGGGTCGGGATCCCTTCTGGGTCATCCGTAACATGCAGGACAATCACCTCGCCATCGACGCGCCGGGCCAAATCAGCCACCTTCCGCAACACCGCCTCCGCCAGGGGAGAGGTATCAACTGCCGCCAAAAAGCGAACCTGACCTTGGCTGCCCACCTTGGTGGGATCCACCTCCCCCTTTTCCAAGAGCCGGGGGGCAAACACCTGCGTGGACCAAGCCCCCAGAGGAGCGGTGACCAGAATCGACAAAGCGGCCAGAGCCAGGATAGTCTCCCCACCGCCAATGCCTTCTGCCAGTGGGATCCCACCAATTGCCGCCTGCACCGTCGCCTTAGCCATATTCCCCGGCAGCAAAAACAGCTTTTCCCTGCGATTCCAGTTACTCCCCAGCGTGGACAGCCACCACCCTAAGCCCCGCCCCACAAGCAAACCTAGGCCCAACAGCAGGATCCCTGGCAAAAGCACGGATCCCAGCACCGACAGATTGAGGGAGGCCCCCAGCAGCACAAACAACACGATCTCCGCCACTGTCCAAAGAGTATCGAACCCACCCCGCAGCCTTCGTGCTAAGGGTGCATCCAACTCAATCAGGAAAAAGCCCATCGCCATTGTCGCCAGGTACCCGGAAAAATAGGGCCACACCTGCGGGAAAATCACCAGCCACAGCGCCATACAGGCCGCCAGCAGCACATCTTGGGCCGTATTGCGAGTCCAATTCTGCCGAGTGAGCAACGACACCAAAGCCCGCGCCGCCAGGTAGCCTATGCCCACACCCAAGGCAATCTCGATCACCACCTGAATGGGCAGCCATTGCAGAGGGGAGAGTTCCCAGCCCAAAAGTCTGATGCTTTCTCCTCCGCCTTGCCCCAAGAAGCTGAGCAACAGGCTGAACACCAACAGCAACAGCACATCCGAAAGGGCGCTGCCGGTCAAGATCGCATCCGGGATCCCTTTTGTGACCCCCCAGCCCAAGCTTTTCAGCCGCAACATCCCTGGCACAATCACCGCCGGCGACTCCGCCCCAATCACACAGCCCAGGAGTAGCCCCGTGGGAAAATCCCAGCCGAACAGGCCCATCGCCACCACCGCCACCACCACTGCTTCACAGGCCGCCGGCAGAAACCCCAAACGCAGCGCCACGGATCCCTGTTGGGACAGCTTCTCCCGATCCAGCCCCAGACCCGCCTTCATCAGGATGATCATCACCGCCAGCACCCGCAGGTCATCGGCTGCCGCCAGCACCTCTGCAGACAAGACATCTCCCACCTGAGGCCCGAGCAGGATCCCCACCCCGATCATTCCCAGCAATGGGGGCATCCCCAGCCGACCGACGATCTGGCCGACAAAAAACCCCATCCCCAAAATCCATAGCCAACTGCCCAGCATGAATGGATCCCTCTCCTTCCGTCGTGGTGTTAAGGGGCAGT
>NZ_JAFIRA010000094.1 GCF_022848905.1 Thermostichus vulcanus str. 'Rupite' | reverse complement strand
GCGGTAGGCCTCACAGTAGTCATCAAGGACTTGAAGGGTGGGTAGCGCCTGACGAGCTAGAGTCATGGCTGGGTAAGGAGTTCAGCTTCTACCTCAAGCCTAGCCTCCCCATACTGACGAAAGAGGCATAAGTAACAGTTTCATTTCCCAACACTATTCGCATTCGCCATGACCAGCCCCCCAGGGATCCCTTGTCCCAAAAGCCAGCTATTTATCGGGGCTGGCAACATAACGTCTGAACTCACCTGCCGTCAATAACTTTGGATGATAGGAGTAGCTTAGCCTATGGTCGGGTGCAGTGATTTGTTATCTCTCATAAAATGAATTTACCACTAGGGCACCTCTATATTCCAGCGAGATGATTTTTTGCTGGTTCCAATAAATAGAGGTGCCCCACTATTTACTTAGACATAGTCCCCCGGTCGTCGCAGAGCAATCAAAGGATTAGCATGTTCAATATTATGATTCGGGTATTCTTTATCAGCAACTTCTTTCGCTCTCTCCCACTCTGGGTGAGTATCCTGCCAAAGTGGATGTCGTATAATCCGAATCTCTCTGCTACTTTTCTGATTTTTCACAAAACCAGTCAGACTGGCAAACTGAGTGGACTTGTCGTAACCAAGCCGTTCAAAAGTTGCAGAAATCACACCACTGACTAAACTTTGCCAAGGATTAGGAAAACTTCCCCAATTAGAGCTCAAGTCTATGGTAACGGATGGATCTCTGACCAAGCGAGCCATATCCAAAGCCAATCGCCAGTCTAGAAGTCCGTGATAGGCAAGATTACGATAATCCCGCAAGCAGTCATTACAAGAAGTGTCACAATTTCTGCCATGAGCTTGAGGGTTTAGCCAACGATAGGCGATCGAGCTCTCATTATCAATATCTGATTGACCCATGACTTTCTCAAATTGATGAGGATTGGCTAAAAAATTGCAGTAGCCCGCCCCATTTTCTAGGCTGTCACAGAGAAACCCTTCACCTACAACTCTGCCATCTTGAGCTAATGTACGAAATCCCGCCTGCAATTCCTGTGGATCAATATCCAAATAAGCAGAGGCGGCAATCCTTAGCCAAAAAGCGAAGGAATACCATGCGGCTCTCCCTTCTACCGTCATGGGATCGGCAAATACCCCCTCACTCCACTGGGCAATATTTACTAAGAGAATGTCAGTTCTACGCCGTGCGAGGAGTGCAATTCTATATATCTGTCCTGTACCAGTAACGCGATCGCTCCTTCCAATAGCATCTGCAACTACATAAGCTCCTGATCTAGAGTTGCCGAATACTGAAGCATTCTGAAAATCAAATCCCCCTTTACCGCCATTATCATTGATTGAAATAATGCGATCGCTCACAGAAGAAACATTAGCATTCAAAACTAAGATTGGATTACCAGCAGGAGAATTGATACTAACGGTGGGGCGGGTAGAGCGGGGTTGCCACTCAAACTGACCATCATAGTCCTCTGGGTTCAAATCTGTAAAAAATCCCTTTGGTTCTCTAGCATCCAAAGATCGTAAACTTTTTTGATGGCAAACAGGACATTCAGAAAGCTGATTTATGTTACTGCCAGTAATAGGTCGATCGAGTTGATAGGGATAAACTACAGCTTGGCAATTACCGCATAATCCCAGCGATTGGTTAGGGTCAGGCAAGGCGGGTGAAAATCCGGGGTGAGAGATCATTTGATTACCATTATTTGCAGGCACTAACTCCACCACCCCACAAGCTGTATAAACTGCCTTATCTTTAACAGTTTGAGAACCGGGTGCAAACTGACCGATCGCCACATCCAAATCACGATCGATAGTTTCTTTATCTGACCATTTAGTGTAGAGAAGCGTCACTCTAGTGGGGAAACCAAACATGGGTAAGAATCCTGCATTTGCCAATCGCTCGCTCAAAGTATCTTGAGTGTAAGTAGCATCTGCCACAATACGATCTATATCACCAATAAGTTCATTGCGAAGATCGATCAGGAATTGAGAGTCTTCTTTAGTTAAATCAACTTGGACTCTCAGAGCCTTTAAAATGGATAGAATTTTGAACTCATTAGAATTATTCTGCAACCAAGTAGTAATCTGAGGTTTGTAATCGTTCCAATATTCAACTTTACCAAACTCACCATGCACGCTATCAGTTAGCTCCAAAGGGCCACCAATCCCAGTTTCTGTGAATGCCTGCCGCAATACTTCTTTGATCAGCACCCGCTTAAAAATCGCCTCACTACGCATATCCACATAGGGTGGCGGAGGCGGATCACCCGTAATGCTCTCTGGACGCTGAAAGTAAAAATCGTCATGACTTCTACCTCGACAGAAAGTAACCGCCAGAGAAACCCCTGCACTGCGCCGTCCCGCCCGTCCGACCCTCTGCTGATAGTTAAATCTGCGGGGGGGCATATTGGACATCATCACCGCTAATAACGCTCCAATGTCTACACCAGCCTCCATTGTGGTAGTTACGCTTAAAAGATCAATGCCTTGAACTCTGGGAATTTCCTGATTGATGAATACATCCTGAAACCAGCGCTGGCGTTTTGGTCGTTCATCCTTATCTGTTTGCCCTGTGAGTTCTGCCGCATTCATCCGAAAAGGCTGACCCGACTGTTCTGAAAGATAGGTATAGTAATCAAAATCTGATCTGGTTTGACTGGGTTCGAGTCTGACTATTGGCGCATCTTCCTTTGTGGAAGTATTACACTCAGGACAAATTCCACCTGCGGGATGAAGATAAAAAGCATTGCACTGAGGACAGCGATAACCGGGGCGAGTGTTATCACTATTCAATGTAGTAGGAAGTACAAGATAGAGCTTGTCTGGATTAAGAGCAATACTATTACTACTGGCTATACCTGCATTAGAATCAGTAAGCTGTCGTAGAACATCAGCAGAAGAAATGTCAGTAACACGGTTGCTATATCTTTCAGAATAACGTGGCAAGTTTTGCGTGTCACCTGGACGAAAATAACTGGAGTATCTATGAAGTCGGCGGATACCTAATTGACGAATGACAGCATCCACAACTTGAACCAGAACATCAGAGGGATTACCGACAGGTGAATAGCTAACCCACCCTTGTCCGATATTCTCAAGTACCCTAGCTACATGAATAAATATGGCATACATCATCTCATCAGCTAATTTTGCTTCTATACGATCGAGATGATTATTTTGCTCGGGGGTAATAGAAGATTTTGGGGCTCTCCTGACATTTTGGTGTCGATAGTATAATGAGATACTGAGTTCCATGACGAACATTGGTTCCTCTTGATAAGTTATTGGGTCTTGCTGGAGTCAAAATCCAAGAGTTTGTAGAGTTAGAACA
>NZ_JAFIRA010000093.1 GCF_022848905.1 Thermostichus vulcanus str. 'Rupite' | reverse complement strand
ACCTGTAACCGCGATCCTGAACCAACCATGGCGTCTCGGAAGCAGCATGACCAGCGTACCTATCGAATCGAATTCAAAATACACACGTACTGCTATGTCACCGATTAGTTTTGTCAGTCAACCAGGGAGAAACAGACTGAGTTGGATATTGCCACCGGCTTCTTTCGCATTGAAGCCTAGATCCGACTAGAGCGAGCCTTTCATAAACTCAGCCGTCTGCGTCTATTGATTGGCCGGGATCCTACGATTAAGCCGGCAGAACCGGATCGAATTGATCTGCAAGACTATTTACGCCGTGAACTTCAGAGCCAGCTAGAGTCCTCCACCTTTAGGCTGGAATACAAGCATTGCATCGATCGGTTGATTGCGTTTCTCAACCAAGATCATGTGGAGGTGCGGTTGTACGGAGCCACCGGAGAACGCACTCCCTTTCTACATGCCAAGGCCTACTTATTCCCCAGTTACAGCATTGTGGGATCCAGTAATTTCACTGTGCCTGGGTTGGAGGGCAATACCGAGCTCAATGTCCTGCTCGCAGATGCCCAAGCAGCTCAGGAGATGCGCAACACCTGGTTTACAGAGTTTTGGGATCATCCCAGTGTAGATAAGGACTACAAATCCAAATTGATTGCCGAGCTGGAACGCTCTAAGTTTGGCAGTCGAGCCTATACTCCTCACCAGATCCTGATGCGTTGTCTCTACACCCTATTTCAGCCGAAGGAGAGCCCGGCGGTCAAAGGACAAGCGACAACCTTGGAACTGGCGGATTTCCAACAGGAAGGGTTTGAGCGAGCCTTGCAATTGTTGGAGCGTCATGGGGGGGCTATTGTTGCTGATGCAGTGGGGTTGGGAAAAACCTATATTGGTTTGCGCCTGATCGACCATGTTCTAGCGGAGCGACGACAACCCGGTTACGTGCCCCGTGCACTGGTGATCAGCCCCGCTCAGGTGCGTAATTTGGTGTGGGAACCGAAGTTAAGGGAATTTGGCCTGATGGCGGATCTGTTGTCTCAGGAAGAGATGGGGCGGCCTGATTTCAACAGCCGACGCTACAGCTATTGCGACATCATCATTGTGGATGAGTCCCATAACTTCCGCAATAAACTAACCAGCCGCTATGCCAATCTACAACGCCTAATTTGTGGCGGACGTCGTCGTAAGTGGGTGGTGCTGCTCACGGCTACTCCCATCAACAATACGATCTTTGACCTATACCATCAGGTGTTATTGCTAACTCGCAATGATGACCGGTATTACAGTAGCTGGGGGATCCCCAATCTATTTCAACTCTTTAAGGATTTGGATAAGGGCAAGGGTCAAATCACAGAACTTCTGTTTCAGACGATGGTGCGACGCTCCCGTATGGATGTCTTAAAGCGTCAGCAGGCGGGAGAAAAGATCATCATCGGTGGCCAGGAGATCCGCTTTCCTCGTCGGATTCTAGGGCAGTTTACCTACAACTTTGAGGATAGCTTTCATAGGCTTTATGGCCGTTGGGTTACCTATATCGAAGAGCTTTTTCTCGCTCCCTATAATCTCGATCACTATCTGCGAGAGAAGCAAATCAAGTCAACGGAAGAGGAATTGCGCAACGAAGTGATCACGAGCCTGATGAAAACCCTTTACCTGAAGCGGCTGGAGAGTTCGATCAAGGCTTTTGAATATAGCATTCGTTGGCAGGCTGCCTTTCAAGACCGATTTTTGGATTTCCTCCGTCAGGGTCAACTGCTGGATGGATCCCGATATCGACGTCTAATCGCTCTAGAGGCAGAAGAACTGGATGATTCTGTGGAAGATTTTTTGGCATCTCTCCCTAGCGTGGATCCCACTCACTATGACCTAGAGGAGTTGACCCGAGCAATTCGGGCGGATCAGGAGGTGCTCAACCAGATCATCAAGGGGATAGATCGTATTCAGTCAGAGGTACAGACTGGCGAGGATTTTGATCTCAAATTGCTGTCTTTTAAGCAGATGATGCTCAGTCTGGAGCAGGAAAAGGTGATTGTGTTTAGTTACTACAGAGACACCGCTGAGTACCTTTACCAGCAGCTACTAGAGGATACGGAGTGGCTTCGGGCTATGGCCGAGAAGCGACCAGCTCTGCGGGATTCTTCTGCGAGTTTGCGCATAGAACTGCTCACGGGCAAAACTCCAAATCGGCAGCGGGAGGTTCTGGTAAGGCGATTTGCTCCTCGGTTCAATCGACTTTCTGATCAGGAACGGGGATGCTCGCCTGAAGAGGAAATCGATCTGATCATCTGCACAGATGTATTATCTGAGGGGCAAAACCTTCAAGAGGCGGCTGCCCTGGTTAATTACGATCTGCACTGGAATCCGGTGCGGATGATCCAGCGGGCAGGCCGCATCGACCGCATGGGATCCCCTTTTGAGGAGTTGATGATCATCAATGGTTTCCCTGAGCAAGGTCTGGAGTCGTTGTTAGGCTTGGTGAAGAAGTTGCAGCAGCGCATTGCCTTGATTGATCAGCAGGTGGGCCTGGATGCTAGTGTGCTAGGCGAGGTGATTTCAGAACGCTCTTTAGAAGAGATCCGGCTGCTGAAGGAGGCTCAATCCCCGAGTGCACAGAGTGAGGTTTTACAGGCTCTGGAGACCAAAGTAGATTTGGTGTCTCTGGATGAAATGAAATTCCCACTTCTGGAGTTTATTCAGCAGTCGGGCATGCAGGCGGTGGAGGAGATCCCACTCGGGATCCATAGCACTCGTTATCAGGCTCCACAGGAGGGGTTGTTTTTGGCCTTTCAGGTTAAAGATCGCCACTTCTGGCATTTTTACCCCCGACAAGCGGGTCAGATTGCGATGAATCCCGCTCAGCTTCAGAGTGATTGGGCTTCGATCTTCCAGCTCCTCTACTGTCAACCTGGAGAGTTTTCCAAACCTGATGATCTACCACCGGCTCCCTTTGATGCTGAGATCTTTCAGGTGTTGCAACCTGCGATCAATAATCTCCTGAATTTGCTCAATCAGCGCCAGAGCAGTTCTTTTTTGCGACCCACGTTGCCTCAGTGGCTGAGACGGATTTATCTCTGTCTGACAGAGGCTGAGGATAATCATAAGCTTGATTCTGTAACTGAGGAAGCTCGACAACGGGTTCTTAACTTAGTGACGCAAATCAAAAGTATCCGCACCTATGAAAGAGACTGTAAGACATTTTGGAAGATCTACCAGCAAGATCGGGATGTTTCTAATCTGATCGGCTCTCCTGACATTTTGGTGTCGATAGTATAATGAGATACTGAGTTCCATGACGAACATTGGTTCCTCTTGATAAGTTATTGGGTCTTGCTGGAGTCAAAATCCAAGAGTTTGTAGAGTTAGAA
>NZ_JAFIRA010000092.1 GCF_022848905.1 Thermostichus vulcanus str. 'Rupite' | reverse complement strand
CTGACTATTCAAGGTTGGAAAGCTTTAGTTATTGACTTTGACCCCAATCAACGGGATCTTACCGAACTCGTTGGCATCTCTGCTGTTGCAGATGAAGTCTACAAAGTCCTACGTGATAGAAACAGAAGCCTAACCGAGATTATTCAACCCTTCTTTTATCCTCCAGAGACTAAACGACAGAGGTTTGACGTTATTCCTGCTGATCCAGCAATGCGTGTTGAAGATGAAGTCAAGCTACGTCAAAGCATCAGGTTTGATGATCTTCGCAACAAACTACTAGCTGTCAAGCCCAGCTATGACTACATTCTAATTGATACACCACCCAACTGGCGTTTTTTTAATAAAGCATCTCTTTATGCTGCTGATGTTGTTCTGATTCCAGCTCAGCACAATAACATTCGCTCCCTGCAGAATGCAGCAACAGTGATTACCGACTTCATTCCTGAGATTCAAAAGGATCGTAAGGATGGAGGCCCAATTGCCCTGCCGATTTTTTTGAATAGAGGAAAGTTTACAGAGGCTCAAAGAAGAGACACAGAAAATGCAGTCAGGGAAATAATTGCAGAGTTTCAAGAAAAGAGGCAAATTGATCTGAGTCCCTACTTTCTGCGCAAGCAGGCTTCAGGAAATAGCAGTTTCCATCCTCTGGAGATCCCTGAGTATGCAGGCATCTTCAAAGCTTCGTTTTTACAGGCTCCAGCAGTCTACAAAGATAAGAAAGCCCAAGACTACTTTGAAAACCTAGTCAAGGAGTATTTTGTACCATGAGCAGCTTAAGCGAAGTAGGGAACTTACTTTTGCTTTATCTGGATCAAATCGAGCTCCCAGAGGAAAAGTACATCCACGTTCCCGACTTCTTGATTAAGACGGCAGCTAAGCTTTTGCAAGAAACTCAGCAGCGTAACTGGCTCCCGATCCTTGTCAAAGAAGTTGGGAAAGACCGATACGCAGTCATTGGCAACGCCTATGTTTATGCAGTTGCTGTGGAAGCAGGATTAGAGCGGGTTTGGTGCATTGTGGTGGAAGACAGCCCTGAAGCGGCGGAAGTCACCCAGGTTTTGGCCAGGGAAAGAGTTCCTAAAGTTAATCTTTCTACAGCCTCTAGGGATGAAATTAGGTCGGCCTTGGAATATCTGAAACAACAGTCCGGAAATCCTCTTAGCGGCGTTGATCTAGCTGTTGCTGTCAATCGGATTGATGAGGCTCCCCGTCAATACTGGCAGACGCTGGATCCAGTAGCAGACTTGAAATGCGGGATCACCAAGGGCAAAAAGCTTGATGCTCTTGAGGAGGTGTTCTATCTAACACCCCAGCCTATGCCTGACCAGACCGAGATCAGAGATCTCAAGCTCCTGAACAAATTAAAAATTAACGAGCTGAAGGCTCTGGCTAAGAAGCGTGGCCTCAAGTACACAAGCAAAATTAAGAAACTGGAATTGGTGAAACTTTTGAGCCAGTAACCGTAGGGATGAGTCTCTAGGCTAGCAATGGCTACCCGAAATGGCTGTTTTTGGGAATAGCCATCTCGCTCACTCCTTTGCCCTGGACAGAGGTTAAGGTATCTCTGGGAATCCCCCCTGGACGTGTTGAGTGTGCCTTAGCCATGACTGTGGAGCCAACCCCTACCGACCCTGCGCCGGAGCGGCCCCGCTCCTCTCTGCTGCCCATGCCTACCCTGGGATCCCCGCAAACCGCAGTCGGATCCCGTCAGTGGCTGTTGTGGGGGGCGCTAGGGATCTTCCTGATTGGGTTGGGGATGCGCCTGTGGCGGCTGAATGAATTTCCTGCTCCTGTCTTCGACGAGGTGTATTTCCCGGAGTTCGCCCAAAATTATCTGGATGGCAAGCCCTTTTTCGATGTGCATCCCCCCTTGGGCAAATACTTCATCGCCCTCAGCATTCAGGTGTTTGGCCGCAATGAATGGGGGTTTCGCTTTGCCACGGCCCTGTGTGGATCCCTGATCCCGCTGTTGCTGACGGGGTTAGCCTACCGCCTCACCTATCATGTCGGGTTGGCGCTGCTGAGCGGGGCCTTATTGCTGACGGATGGCATCTTTTTGGTGGAATCCCGCTTCGGCCTGATCAACGTCTACTTGGTGGCCTTTGGCTTGGCAGCAGCCATTTTGTTGCTGGGTGGGTTGGAGCGGCGCGGTTGGCGACGGGCTGTACACTTTACCGGCTCCGGGATCCTGTTGGGAGCGGCAGTTTCCGTGAAGTGGAATGGCCTCTGGTTTGCCTTCATGTTTGCGCTGCTGGGGCTCCTCGTTTGGGGGGTGATCTGGCTTCGTCCGCAGTGGATCCCGCGTTTGGGGCTGTTGGTGCAGATCCGGCACCTGCGCTGGTGGCACTATGCCTTTTGTTTTATCCTTGCTCCGTTGGTGTTTTATGCCCTGCAGTGGATCCCACATTTGCAGTTCAACCCGCAACAGGGGCTAACCCTTGACTGGAGCTGGGCCGGGATCCAAAACTACTTCCGCGCGCTGGTTGCCATTAACCAATCCATTTACGGTGGGCAGACGGCGGCCAACTTGGTGGTGGACGAAGAAACCCCTGTGCATCCCTATTGTTCCACCAGTTTGCGATCCTTGGTGGCGTGGTTCCCAGCGTTGCGGCCGTGGCTGGCGACTCGGTTGGGTTCTGCGGGGGCTTGGTCGTGGCCGATTATGGGCCGTTCCGTAGGCTACTACTTCAGCAGCGAAGACAACCTCTGGCGAGCCGTACACGGCTTGGGCAACCCCTGGCTGTGGTGGCTGGGCACAGGCTCAATTTTGGTGTTGGTTGGGCGCGGGATCCGGCGGTTCAATGGCATCGAAGCCTTCATTTTAATCGGGTATGCCGCCAACTACCTGCCCTGGTTCATGGTGAGTCGCTGCGTGTTTATCTACCACTACATGAGTGCTCTGGCCTTTAGCACCTTGGCGCTGGCTTGGTTGGTGATATTGGGTTGGCAAAGCTATCAACGCTTCTGGCGCGGGGTGAGCCTCACGGCGGTGGCGCTGGTTTTGGCGACCTTGATCTTCTTTTTCCCGATTTGGTTTGGTCTGCCCCTCAGCCCGAACGGGTTTTATGCCCGCATGTGGTTTCGCTCTACACCTGTGCCGCTGTTTTGTTTCAGCCCCGAATCCTGTGAACGAACGCCGCTGCGTTTGCCGCCGATCCCTGGCTTGAACTGGATTTGAGAAATAAGCGTGGTAAGCTTTGTGAAGTTTGTTTCGTGAAAAGGCTACGCTCCGTTAACAGCCAACGGACTGTAGGTCTGACGAAACCCTTTTTGGTGGAGGTAGTGGAAACGTCATGGCCCGATCCTGCCCGAGTCCTGCCAACTCTCCCCAAAGCCCGCTGGCTTATACCGGACAAGCCGTTCCCGTCGGTGTCATCGGGGTAGGCAACATGGGTCAGCATCATACCCGCGTCTTCAGCCGCATGAAGGATGTGCAGGTGGTGGGGGTGGCGGATGTGAATGTGGAACGGGGCCTGGATGTGGCCAGCCGCCACCGCGTTCATTTCTACGAAGATTACCGAGAACTGCTCCCCCATGTGGCCGCTGTCGCCATTGCCGTACCGACGGTGTTGCACCACGAGGTGGGCTTAGCCTGCCTGGAGGCGGGGGTGCATGTCTTGATCGAGAAGCCGATTGCCGCCAACATCAGCGAAGCGGAATCCCTGGTGAACCGGGCCGCCGA
>NZ_JAFIRA010000091.1 GCF_022848905.1 Thermostichus vulcanus str. 'Rupite' | reverse complement strand
CAACAACCGGATCAAGGTAATCAAGCGACAAGGGTATGGGTTTACCAACATTACTAACTTCAGAGCCAGATTATTAGCAGCTTTCTGGCCTTAGTAATCCTTGATCACCATAAGTCCAGGAGAGCCAAGACGACAATGACGAAGATGCAGTAATTAAAATTGAATTGTTGATAGAGTTCTTATTCTACAACACGAAAGAAAGAGTCTTAGCAATCTTTGAGGCTGATGCTAGTGTTCCCAGTGGACTTTACTATCTGGAGCCCAGAGACAGAAGAAATGACTGTAATTTCTAGACACTAAAAATTAATGTCAACTCAACTGGGAAAAGCTATGAATGAGACAAGATTAGCCAAGAGATTGTTGAGAATTTTGGCTTTCGCCATTGCTATTTTGCTGCTTTTTGCTATTCAAACTCTGCTAGATCCTTTGCAATCTAATTCTCGAACTCCTGACGATTCAACTCTTTTTTATCAAGAGAACCAATATGTCTTGGGTCATATTAACGGGCTTAACACAACTCAGGATAATGCCCTTAGTGAGTTAAATAATTTATCAGGGCTCCTTGATGAACTGAGAATCGAGACACCTGGCTCTGGGAGCAAGCCGGTTAGCTCTTTATTCAATAGCAGAGCTTTGATATACAACAACAGCTTAAAGGATGGGCATGAATTCGGAGCCGTTCGCCAGTACATTGCATCGATTGCCCTCAAAATACAAGAAGGGCTCGTCCTAGACCCAAACCTTGCTGCCAACTTCACACCTGAGGAACGAGAGAAAACAATTGTTGATCAATCGTGGGCACTAACTCGAGTAATTTTTAATAACCCAGATGCAGGAAATGTCTTAAGAGATATTGCTCAATAAGCAGGTCTCATCGGAGGAGGAGTCCTCAATCCTATTAGATACCAAAACTTCCCTAGTGATGCAATACTCGGGTATGCAAGAGAAATCATAAATGACCTAATCAATCTGAATCAGCTATCATTTCAATCTCTCGAAAGTAATCTTATTCAGCTACTTGGGGGTACTCAAGGCAATAAGCTCCTTCTAACCTCATATTCTCAAGGAACTATATGGACTCCCGTTTTACTTGAAAGTCCTAGTATTAAAGCTTTCGAGAAGCCTGGCAAAAAAGATTGTCTCATATCTACATTTCAAATCGCTAACATGACTACTCCCTATTCTTTCTACGAAGAAGATCCTCTCTACATCACTTCAAGTAGGGACAATATAGTCAATGCAGTTAGACAAGGCATTCTAACTATTTCAGGCGCTAATTTCCTAAATGGATTTATTCCGCCTCCAGCTGATAGTAACTTTACAGGTGATCTCTCAAAGGCCACAAACGGCCATGGATTATCTCAGGTCTACTTGCAGGGAAGAAGACGTGGTGGTTCAACCGATAATTCTGGTCGAGCTATATCAGGCAGGAAAATTATTAATGCCATTAAGCTGATGAACCGGCCCAAATGCTACGACCTTGAGATTGAGGAGATGAAATTCGACCCTCCAGGGACATCCACAGCGAGCGCCACCTTGAACCTCAAAGTGCGCTTGATAGATGCCAGGGGCAAAGTCGTAGAAGATGCCTCCGGCAAACGACCCCCTGTCAAGATCACCTTTCCTGATATCACCAACGGCAGACTTGACCCGCCAGAAGGGGAAACGGATGCAAAGGGTGAGTTCACCACCCAAGCTACTATCCTCAACCTGGAAAGACCCCTCGACGGAGGACGGGTCTACATGCAAGTCACCGCCCAAGCAGAATACGCCTTCACCAATGAACAGGGACAGCCCATCGGGGATCCCGGTTGCCCTTACCTGAGTGGGCCGGATGGGAATCTCAAAGCTTAACCCTATTCCACTGCCGCCAAGGGAGAATGGAGTCAGCCTAGCTCTGCCCGACCCCTGCAAGACCCAGCCCATGCCCTACGACAATCTCTGCAAAGCGCTGGTCGAACGCAATCCTCTCCCTTTTGTGCACTGGTTGGTTGGACAGACCCCTGAACCGGTTCAAATTCTCAAAACAGAATTGTCCGTCGAACCGATTCGGGCAGACTTTGTCAGCTTTTTACAAGTTGGAGCACAAGTGCTCCATTTGGAGTTTCAAACGGCTCCTGACCCTGAGATGCCTTTGCGGATGCTGGATTACTACGTGCGTCTACGACGGCAATATCGCTGTGAAGTGCTGCAGATTGTGCTGTTTCTGCGACAGACTCAGTCAACTTGGGCGCACCTTGACCGATTGGCAACCGACACCACTCTGCACCGATATCGGGTAGTGCGCATATGGGAAGAACCAGCCAAAGCTTTATTGCGGGATCCCGGCTTGTGGCCCTTGGCCATTTTGGCTGGGGCAAAAGAGCCTGAGGCATTGCTGAGGCAAGTGGCGGAGGAAATCCAGAGATGGCCAAATCCACAAGAGCGAGCGAACTTGGCGGCTTACACCTATCTGCTGGGTGGATTACGCTTTGAGAAAGAACTGTTGCAGCAGCTGTTGCGGGAGGAAGTGATGCGAGAATCGGTGACCTATCAAGCTTTGGTGGAAGAAAGTGAGCGACGGGGGATCCAACAAGGGCTGACCCAAGGAATCCAACAAGGGCTGACCCAAGGAATCCAACAGGGCGAGGCGGAACTTACCCTGCGGCTACTGCGGCGCAAACTGGGATCCCTGCCTGAGGAATTGGAAACTCAGATTCGGTCGTTGCCGGTGGAGCACCTGGAAGAGTTAAGTGAAGCCTTGCTGGAGTTTGAGACTTTGGCCGACCTGACTACTTGGCTCAATTCATTCAACCCGTAAAGGTTCTTACCTTCAACAAAGGCATCCGTACCGCACACCAGCACATCTAAAGATTTCGCCAATGTGTTGCACAACACTTGCAATTGATTGAAGCAGGTGCTAGTTTTCGCTTGAACAGCAGACTGTGAATCAAGTCTTGCGCTAGTCGGGTGCGGTACAACCACTCCTCCAGGTTCTGCCCCCAGTGGAGAAGGAGAACCCAGTCCTGAGCCAATTTCAGGATCCATTCCGGGCAATCCGGGTTCTGACCCGACCGCCGGTCTGCTCCCAGAGGATGAATTGGATCGGTTATTCCCGAATTTGCCGCCAGATCCGGGGGAAGAAGGGAAGCGCACTTTGGAAGGGATAGATGCGGATGGAGATGGTGTGCGCGATGATGTGCAGCGAGCGATTTATCGTTTGGAACCCCGTGATGAGCGTAAACGAAGAGCCATGCTGCAATATGCCAAGGCATTGCAGCAAATGATGTTGGCTGGAACAAATCAAGAAGCATATTTTGATGCAAGTGATGAGGCATTTTACGCTCTTATTTGTATAGATGAAGTGAGTGGTAAGCATTCTAGTGTCAGGCCCGAGCCAGCAATTGAAGCTGAGATTACGATAGAAACTGTTGAATACCTTTTCTACAATACTGAGGCAAGGGTGCTAGCTGATTTAGAAGCCGAAGCATTGATTCCCAGTGGAGCTTATAAAAAAATGCCAGACCGTTGGTTGCCTGGCCAAACAACTGGCTTCTGTGAATAGCAAAAATTGAATGATAAATTATGCCTCTTTCGTCAGTATGGGGAGGCTAGGCTTGAGGTAGAAGCTGAACTCCTTACCCGGCCATGACTCTAGCTCGTCAGGCGCTACCCACCCTTCAAGTCCTTGATGACTACTGTGAGGCCTAC
>NZ_JAFIRA010000090.1 GCF_022848905.1 Thermostichus vulcanus str. 'Rupite' | reverse complement strand
ACTGCCCCTTAACACCACGACGGAAGGAGAGGGATCCATTCATGCTGGGCAGTTGGCTATGGATTTTGGGGATGGGGTTTTTTGTCGGCCAGATCGTCGGTCGGCTGGGGATGCCCCCATTGCTGGGGATGATCGGGGTGGGGATCCTGCTCGGGCCTCAGATGGGAGATGTCTTGTCTGCAGAGGTGCTGGCGGCAGCCGATGACCTGCGGGTGCTGGCGGTGATGATCATCCTGATGAAGGCAGGTCTGGGGCTGGATCGGGAGAAGCTGGCCCAACAGGGATCCGTAGCGCTGCGTTTGGGTTTTCTGCCGGCGGCTTGTGAAGCGGTGGTGGTGGCGGTGGTGGCAATGGGCCTGCTGGGCTGGGATTTTCCTACAGGGCTGCTCCTAGGCTGTGTGATTGGGGCGGAGTCGCCGGCAGTGATTGTGCCAGGGATGTTGCGACTGAAAAGCTTGGGCTGGGGAGTCACAAAAGGGATCCCAGATGCCATTTTGACCGGCAGTGCCCTTTCGGATGTGCTGTTGCTGTTGGTGTTTAGCTTGTTGCTCAGCTTCTTGGGGCAAGGCAGCGAAGAAAGCATCAGGCTTTTGGGCTGGGAACTCTCCCCTCTGCAATGGCTGCCCATTCAGGTGGGGATCGAGATTACCTTGGGCTTGGGCATAGGCTACCTAGCGGCGCGGGTTTTGGTGTCGTTGCTCACCCAGCAGAATTGGACTCGCAATACGGCCCAAGATGTGCTGTTGGCGGCCTGTATGGCGCTGTGGCTGGTGATTTTCCCGCGGCTGTGGCCCTATTTTTCCGGGTACCTGGCGACAATGGCGATGGGCTTTTTCCTGATTGAGTTGGATGCACCCTTAGCACGAAGGCTGCGGGGCGGGTTCGATACCCTTTGGACAGTGGCGGAGATTGTGTTGTTTGTGCTGCTGGGTGCCTCCCTCAATCTGTCGGTGCTGGGATCCGTGCTTTTGCCGGGGATTCTGCTGTTGGGCCTGGGTTTGCTGGTGGGACGGGGCTTGGGGTGGTGGCTGTCCACGCTGGGGAGTAACTGGAATCGCAGGGAAAAGCTGTTTTTGCTGCCGGGGAATATGGCTAAGGCAACAGTGCAGGCGGCGATTGGTGGGATCCCACTGGCGGAAGGCATTGGCGGTGGGGAGACCATCCTGGCTCTGGCGGCTCTGTCAATTCTGGTTACCGCTCCTCTGGGGGCTTGGTCCACTCAGGTGTTTGCCCCTCGGCTCTTGGAAAAGGGGGAGGTGGATCCCACCAAGGTGGGCAGCCAAGGTCAGGTTCGCTTTTTGGCGGCAGTTGATACCTCTCCCTTGGCGGAGGCGGTGTTGCGGAAGGTGGCTGATTTGGCCCGGCGCGTCGATGGTGAGGTGATCGTGCTGCATATTACGGATGATCCCCAAGGGATCCCGATCCAGGAGTTGCGGCAACAGACTCAGCGGCTTTTGGCGGATATTCGCCATCAATTTTGGCTGCGTTCAGGGCCATTGGCGGAGACGATTGTGAAGGTGGCCAGCGAAGAACAGGTGACGGATGTGGTGATGGGCAAACGCGGCCACCGCGGCTGGGATCAGGTGTTGGTGGGATCCACGTCGCAGGCAGTGTTGGAAACCAGTCCGATCCCGGTGATTTTGGTGGAGGAGAATGGTTTCAAGACCGATCCTGGCTCGCGGCTTTGAACAAAACTCGCCGCACTCTCCAACCTTGCGTCAGCAACCCAACAACGCAACAGCGGACGCCGCTTGCTGAAACAGTTAAGGTCCACAGACGTTTGTGCAGGCATTTGGTAGGTGTGATTGATACACATTGGTCAGAGCTAGGAGGATTGCCAAATCAACAGGTCATCCCTGTTGTAGAGCGATTGATTCACAAAACCGCTCAAAACCCAGATGTGAAATACGCTACGTTTGATAGGGTGTTTCACAAATTTCCAAGCTACTACCGCAGAGGTGCAATTGCCTTTGCGGTTGGGCAAGTGAGTAGTTTTGTGATTCGTTATTAGCAATGGCAGTCAGGCACACACAGTAGACGAGATGCCCAACCTCCTACCCTGAAGCATACAGGCTGCTACCCAACGCTGTACAAAGGGCAATAGGTGGGGGGAGCTTCATGCCTCAGACAACCCACCCAGAAGCCACTTTTCTCCCGTTTTTAAATAGCCTCTTGGGGGGAAATCCTCCTCTAGCTTTCAGGATTTCTTCAATTCATAACTCTTGATAAAGTTCTTGTCAGAAATCTATAGTGGAGATAGAAATCACTTCAATTTACAGCTTTCTCTCGAGTTTGCGATGCGATTTAGGCGATCTGGAATGCAAGCATGATAAAAATTTAACTGTTAAATGAATGGAATGGTCAATGGCTAAAACAAATCACAACACCTAGAGGACATCAATGAGTACCTTTGCTAATCCACCTCAAAAGTGTGTATCTGCTGCTTTCAAGGAAGAAAGCAAGCTACACGATTGCATCCAACGGCTTCTGAATCGGGGGGTTCCGAATGACCGTATTTCCATCATTGGACGTAACTTTCAAACGGAAGCCAAGATCACTGGGTTCGTCACCCGTAAAGATGTCATTGTAGATGGTTTGACCAGTGGTGCTATTTATGGATCCCTGTTTGGCTCTTTGCTGGGAGCACTAACAGGGATTGGGGTTTTGTTCATCCCCTTTTTAGGGGCAGTGGTGGCGGCAGGACCACTGGGAGCAGCCTTGTTGGGAGCAACTGGTGGTGCCCTTTATGGAGCCTTGGGGGCCGGTTTGGGATCAGCTTTGATCTCGCTGGGCATGCCTCAAGATAAGGCAGCCATTTATCAAACCCGTGTCCAGGCAGGTGAGTTTTTGTTAGTGGTGCAAGTACCTGAAGAAAAGTCGGGTGAAACCTACCTGTTACTCCAGAGTGCTGGCGGCGAAGAGCTTTCAATCACGGATTTGAATCTTCCTAGTGAGCCCGAGGGATCCCTTACTCCAGAAACCCTCTCACCGGATATTCGCTCCGATTTGTCTGAAGAGGCGCAGCAAACCTTTGTGGAAGCCTACAATCAAAGTCGGCAAGAGTCTGAGGATCACGGTAATGCTTTGCTCAAGGCATGGGCAAAGGTTAAAAGTCTCTTTGACCGGGATGACCGAGGAATTTTTTCCAAACGAAAATCTTAAGTTCCTAATATCTAATATGGTTTGCCGGACTTTCGAGGCTTGATCAGGAGGCTACCGATGGCCGCCAATGACTTCAAGGATTACTACCAAATCCTGGGGGTAAGCAAGGATGCTACCCCCGACGAGATCAAGCGCGCTTACCGTAAGCTAGCCCGCAAGTATCACCCGGATGTCAATCCTGGTGATCGGGAAGCTGAGGAGCGATTCAAGGCCATTAACGAAGCCCATGAGGTGCTTTCGGATCCGGAAAAACGGCGGCGTTACGACCAGTTTGGTCAGTACTGGCGACAGGGTGGTGATCGAGGCGCTACTGCCGGCTACGGGGATGTCTATGAGAGCTTCAGCCGGTACGGCAGCTTTGATGACTTTATTAACGAGCTGCTAGGACGCATGGGATCCCGTCAGGGATACACTGCAGGTTTTGGGGGGTTCAGGTCAGTCGATCTGCCGGGGCAGGATGTGGAGGCCAGTCTCTCCCTGACGTGGTCAGAAGCCTTTGAGGGTTGCCAAAAGCGGCTGAATCTCAATGGTGAAACCATCACCATTCGCATCCCGCCCGGAGCTAAGCAGGGCAGTCGCATTCGGGTCAAGGGCAAGGGGCAGGTGAGTCCCTTTGGCGGTCAGCAAAGGGGCG
>NZ_JAFIRA010000089.1 GCF_022848905.1 Thermostichus vulcanus str. 'Rupite' | reverse complement strand
TAGGTAGGGTCGGCTCAGGGGATGGGGTAGTTGGCAATCCCCTGAACTCCATGAATACCTTGCAGTCTAAGGTTGCAAGGGGCTAGAAGGGAGAATCCCCCGGTTTCTAACCGGGGGAGTGTCAACCTGGCCCTGTTCAGTGGCATCCTGACCGGGATCCTGAATGTGCTGGTGGCTTCTGTGTAGTTTACCGATAGGGATCCGCTAGGCGTTCCTTTTTTGGGGATCCGCCGCTTAGCCTGGGGGGGAGAGTGTTCTTCCTCTCAGGTTTTTGGGCTTGAAATGGGATCCCGGCTACCGAGCCAATACTCTAGAAACCCGGGTGTCAAGACAAAAATGATTGCCCGACAAACCAGTTAGGATCGCAGCGGCCCATGTCCTGATTGCTGCCGTGCTCAGGACAGCACCCATTTCCATCCCTTCATGAGTTCATGAGTGCTTCTGTAGAAACGGTTCCTTCTTTTCCTTTTTCTGCTCTACCCAGTGGGCTTCCCCTTCTGCTGGCTCCCGCTGGAGATTGGGACTGTGCCAAGGCGGCTGTGGAAAACGGAGCCGATGCCATTTACTTTGGGTTGGAACGGTTTAATGCGCGGATGAGAGCCCGCAATTTTACGGAAGCGGATTTGCCGGAGTTGATGGCCTGGCTACACCAGCGGGGGGTGCGGGGCTATGTAACCTTCAATACTTTGGTTTTTCCTTCTGAGCTGACTGAGGCCGAAGGGTACATTCGCTCGATTGTGGCGGCGGGAGTCGATGCAGCGATTGTGCAGGATATCGGCATGGTACGCCTGATCCGGCATCTTTCTCCAGACTTTCCGGTTCATGCGTCCACCCAAATGACCATTACCAGTGGGATTGGGGCCGAGTTCGCCGAGCAACTGGACTGTGAACGGGTGGTGTTGGCGCGGGAGTGTTCCCTCAAGGAAATCGGTAAAATCCAAGCGCACCTGGCCGAGAAGGGATCCCGCCTATCTCTGGAGGTCTTTGTGCACGGAGCTTTGTGCGTGGCCTACTCCGGGCAATGCCTGACCAGCGAATCCTTGGGAGGGCGTTCGGCCAACCGGGGAGAATGTGCGCAAGCCTGCCGCATGCCCTATGACTTAGTGGTGGACGGGATCCGCCGTGACCTGGGGGAAAAACGGTATTTACTCAGCCCGCAGGATTTGGCGGGATTAGAGGTGCTGCCGGAATTGGTGAAGCTAGGGATCCACTGTCTTAAAATTGAAGGCCGCTTAAAATCTCCAGAGTATGTAGCCAATGTAACGCGGGTATATCGCCAAGCTCTGGATGCGGTGGCGGCAGGGCAACCCCAGCGGATTTCCCGTCAGGATCGGTATGAACTGGAGATGAGCTTTTCACGGGGGCTGTACACCGGCTGGCTGCGGGGGATCAACAACCAGGAACTGGTTCACGCCCGTTTTAGCAAAAAACGCGGGGTTTATCTGGGCCAGGTGTTGGGGATCCAACAGGATCAGGTGGTGATCCGGCTGGAAGCGCCCCTCAAGGCTGGAGATGGCGTGGTTTTTGATCAGGGGCAACCGGATTTACCAGAACAGGGGGGACGGGTTTACCGCATCCAACAGAAGCAGGGACGAGCCTTCCTCAGCTTTGGTCCGGGGGATATCGACCTCAACCGCATCCACGTTGGGGATTACCTCTGGAAAACCAGCGATCCGGAATTGGAAAAACGCCTGCGCCACAGTTTTATTGGGGAGCAACCCCGCCATCAACGGCCTGTTTGTATAGAAGTTCACGGCCAAGTGGGATCCCCGCTGACGGTAATCCTCCGGGATGAACAGGGCCATGTGGTACAGGTGGAGTCCCCCATGCCGCTGGTGGCCGCTCATCACCAACCCCTCACCACCGAAAAGCTGAAAGAGCAACTGGGCCGCCTTGGCTCCACCCCCTTCAAGCTGGGATCCCTGCACAATTTCCTGACGGGGGAGGTGATGCTGCCGGTGAGCGCTCTCAACCAAATGCGCCGGGAAGCGGTAGAACAATTGCAAGCCCTGCGCGCCCAACCTTTGCGCTGGCAATTGAACCTTGAAGCCCATTGGCAGCAGTTGGTACCACCCCCGCAACTGGGGGAAACCGGATCCCCGCAATGGTCGGTGTTGGTGCGAGATGCAAAGCAGCTCCAGGCTGTCTTGGGCTATGCCCGAGAAATCCCAGACTCAGCGATCCGCCAGGTTTACTGCGAATTTGAAGATCCGCGTCGGTATCGGGAGGTAATTGCCCAGGCCAAGAGCCAATATCCCCAGGTGGAAATTTGGGTGGCGCCACCTCGGATTACCAAACCGGGAGAAACTTGGATTTTGAAGCAGGTTTTGGCTGCAGAAGCGGATGGCTATTTGCTGCGCAACTATGATCATCTGGAGTTTTTTAAGGGCCAACGGTGTATTGGGGATTTTTCTTTGAATGTGGCTAACCCCATTACCGCTCATTATCTAAAAACTCGGTATAACCTGGAGCGCTTAACGGCTTCTTATGATCTCAATCATGAGCAACTGGGATCCCTGCTGGAGATGGGACCTGCCCACTGGTACGAGGTCACCATCCATCAGCATATGCCGATGTTTCACATGGAGCACTGTGTTTTTTGTGCTTTTTTGTCGGAGGGGACGGATTACACCAATTGTGGTCGCCCTTGCGAAAAACATGAGGTGAAACTGCGGGATCGGGCCAATGTTGAACATATTTTGAAAGCCGATGCTGGCTGTCGCAACACCCTCTACAACGGCAAGGCGCAAACCGGGGCAGAATACATCAACAAATTGTTAAATCTAGGACTCCGCTACCTGCGCATCGAGTTTTTGCAGGAATCACCCGCCCAGATCCGGCAAATCCTGTGGAGCTACCAGCAGCTGCTGGCCGGAAAATTAAGCGGATCGCAGCTGTGGCGGGAGCTGAAGCTACACAGCCAACTGGGAGTCACCCGTGGATCTTTGGAAGGGTAGCTGCTCCTAGGCTAGGGTAAACAACAGGACTGCACAACACTCCTGAACAACATTCCTTGCACAGCCCTCTGGTACTCCCCATCTCCCCAGGAACCCAGCTGGGTTCCAACAACGGTTGGGTTTTATCTCCTAAGAGCGCGAAAACATTTGCCTACGGCCCGTGACGGGATAAGTCCTGCGCTCCCCCCGTAGCCTTGCATAGCAACAACCGGCACAGTCGGCATCGGGAAGGTGTCACCTCAGCTTCTGACCTCAGCTTCGGTGAACCTCAGGGGCTGAAAGCTACATCCCAGTGTTTCCATTTCCAATCATTATTGGATTTCCGATAGGCTTAATAGTTTCCTGTTTCATCCTTAGCTGCAGCTAAAGATGCCTTTTAGGTATGCAATGGTTTTGTCACCTATTCCCTTAATCGCTTTCAACTGCTCCAAAGTTGCTATACCATTTTGCTCTCGTATGAACTGATAGATTTGCCGCGCCTTCTTCTTGACTACAGGATTGTCTAAGCTTGACAGATCCACTTCTGTTGCATTGTTGATATTTTTAAGCTGTGGGGGAGCTGGCAGACGGCTAAAAAGCTGATCAAACTTTTCCTCTATTTCTCTTCTTAAATTGCTGATCTCACTTCTGACTTCGCTTAGCACCTTATTTAATATCGCACTGTAATAGTCCTGGGTATTTGCACTGTCTATGGCACTTCCGCTGGTGGTACTGCTGCGAGCACAAACTTCTTCCATAAATCGACGAATATCATCAATCTGATCGTCTGGAATATCAAAGATCCAAGCCCAGATTCTCTCCCATCCCAGTCGGCTGGCTGCTTCACACCATTCTTCTCCAAAAACTACTTCATATTCTCGATCCTCTCCGTAAAGAGCTGTTCTCCTGAGGAGGACTGGATGCAAATTACTACCAAATCTCTTGAGGCTTGCAGTAGCCATCTCCACTTTGACCGGATCCAGAGATTTTGTCAGGATCTCAGGAATGGCAATTTGCAAGACATGAACTTGCCCATGGTTGATGGGTTTGATCCTCAGGTACTCAATAATTCGCTTTCTCGCTTCTTCGGAATAGTCCATCTATCTACCTTAGCTGCAGAGAATGATTTTATTCTGATATTTTGATCCTACTCAGAGATTTTAACCAAGTACTCAGCTAGTTTCATGTAACAACCAAACGCATCCAAGGCAGCCTCTTTATCCTGGGGGGAAAGCTGATCATCATATTCAGCAGGCTCTCCTGACATTTTGGTGTCGATAGTATAATGAGATACTGAGTTCCATGACGAACATTGGTTCCTCTTGATAAGTTATTGGGTCTTGCTGGAGTCAAAATCCAAGAGTTTGTAGAGTTAGAAC
>NZ_JAFIRA010000088.1 GCF_022848905.1 Thermostichus vulcanus str. 'Rupite' | reverse complement strand
GGCATTGCCCCCATCTTGAAATACCGGCAGGCGGGGGTGAATGTGTCTTTTGGCTGTGACGGATCCGCCAGCAACGACTCCCAGGATCTTCTGGAAGCGATCAAGATTGGCAGCATCCTGCACAATGTGACGGACTTCGACTATCGCCACTGGATTACCCCCCGCGAAAGCGTGGAAATGGCGGCACGGGGTGGAGCTACCGGTCTGGGCATGGCGGATCAGTTCGGATCCCTGACGGTGGGGATGCAAGCGGATTTGGTGCTCTACGACCTGACCCAACTGTCGCTGCTGCCCCGTACCGACCCGATTGGGCTTTTGATTTTGGGTCGCCCCACACAGGTGGTGGACAGTGTCTGGGTGAAAGGCAAGCAGGTGGTCTCAGCCGGAACCGTTACCACGGTGAATGTGGATCAACTCCGACAGGATCTCTTCGCCCATAGCCACTGGGATCCCTTCCGTCAATCGAAGCAAGCCAAGCAACTGGAAGACCGTTACCGCCGGGTCATGGGGTTGCCAGAATAGCCTTAGCCGTTTTGCCTTTGGGATCCTGTGTGTGGGGAAACCAATGCCGCCAGAGCAACAGCCCAGATCAAGCAGCAGGCGCTTGCAGTGGGCTTCAACAAAGTTGGCATTGCTAGCGTGATGGATCCCCCTGATCTGCAGGGTTTGCACACTTGGCTAGCGCAGGGCATGGCTGCAGATATGGACTGGATGCGGGATCCCCGGCGAAGGGATGTGCAGTTGGTGCTGCCGGGAACCCAATCGGTGGTATGCGTGGCCCTCAATTACTACACCCCGATTCAGCACAGCTGTGATCCAAGCAAAGGGAAGCTGTCGCGCTACGCTTGGGGACGAGATTATCACCGGGTTTTGGGACGAAGGCTGAAACAGTTGCAGCTGTGGATGCAGGCCCAATTTCCGACTCATACCAGTCGCTTTTATGTGGATACCGGCCCGGTTGCGGAAAAACCTTGGGCGATGCAGGCGGGCTTGGGGTGGATCGGCAAAAATGGCCTCCTACTGACTCGTGAGTACGGCTCCTGGGTTTTTCTAGGCGTACTGCTGACTACCTTAAAGTTAATTCCGGATCGCCCCCATTCTTTCCACTGTGGCACTTGTACCCGTTGCTTGGCAGCCTGCCCCACCCAGGCCATTGTCAGCCCCGGTGTTGTCGATTCCCGTCGCTGTATCGCTTACCACACCCTAGAAAGCCATGCCCAAGAGATCCCAGCTGAAATTGCCCAGAACCTGAATAACTGGGTGGCCGGCTGTGACATTTGCCAGGATGTCTGCCCCTGGAACCAACGGTTTGCCCAACCCACCGGGATCCCGGATTTTCAACCTTATGCCTGGAACATTGCCCCCAACTTGAAGGATTTAGCCCACATCAGCGAAGCGGACTTCAACCAACATTTTCCCGCCTCTGCCCTACGCAGACTCAAGGCCAAACGACTGCGGCGCAACGCCCAAGCCGCCCTGCAAAGATCACCCAGATCGGATGCACAAGCACTCAACCCTTCTGCCAACCCCTGAGATAGAAAATATAGAAAATACGGAGGAGGATTTTTGCATTTGCGCTTATGATCCGATTACTTCCATGGCCCTTTTACGAGCATTTAACTCTGGCATCAACAGATCGGTGGATTCATGAAAAGTCTAGGGATCCCTTTGGTTGCCTTTTTCATCACTGTCCAGGATTTACTTAGCCCCAGTGTCGCTGCGCAGGCTGGGGAGGCCCACCAGCAAGTAACCCCAGATCTGGGGGAACTGGTTTCCTATAGCCATGCAGGCGGACTGTTTACCTTACAGATACCCAGTGGCTGGGAACAAAAAAATTTGGGGGATGAGCAGGTCTCACGGGCTTTTTTCTACCAACCCAATGGACCAAGCTGGATGGTGGTCGCCATTTTCAACAGGGATGAGGTGCCGTTATCTGAACATGAATTGGGCTTTCAGTTACAAAAAGATCTCAAAAATGTTTTCAGGGATTACTCCAACTTCATTATGAATCTCGAACCAACCGTACAAAATGACGGTAGTGTTAGGGTCGTCTTTGAATACGACTTTGAATACGATGAGGACACAGTCGTCATGCAGGGCAATAGCTTCATTCAACAGGATGGTGGCTACCTGTCCTTCATTTACATCATGGTTCCCGAAGACGAGTTTCCTGAGCTAAAACCCAGCATCGACCGCATTTTGAATAGCTACCAGGTGAATTCAAATGTGCTATGGTAGTCACTACCTAAATTATTAATCATTTCTTTCCAAGAATATCAATTAATTCAATTAATGCAAAACGCAGCTTCTAAAATCTTTAGCAAAAGAGCCAACACCCATCTGCCCAGCCCAGCCGCTAGGATTCCCCTAGTACAGGAGGGATCCCAATCCTTTGGGCTTTCAAGCTAACATACACATCCCAGCCTCTCCGATTCAGAGGCACTCAGTCCTCAGCTCACCGCTGGCTGCTCCAATAGTGGCGGCGGCTCCCTAGTTCTTCTCAGCTACTGCCTTTGCATGGATAACGGTTACGACAATTATTACCCCAGATACCAACAGCCTACGAGCCAAAACCTGCTGGGATCCGGGTGGAGACCACTGCACCGTCACTTTGATGCGCAGTATTTTTGGCAACTGGCCCTGCGGGATCCCTGGGATTTGATCCAAAAAGCCCTGGATGTGTGCAGTGATGTGGCCAATGCTGTGGGTCGGAACGAATACAGCCCTCTGGCCAATTTGCTCAACCTGTTTTCAGAAAACACCCGTTACGAAATCGACGAATTCTGGAACAGCATTACCCCACCCCCACCCGGCCCCGACTATACCTTTCAAAACTCCCTCTCCACCGAAACCCCAATTCAGCAACAGGTGAGCCGTGACCAAATCCCCATCGATTATGTTCTCAATCGCCTGCAGGAGATCACCGTTCTCAAAATTTTGGCGTATCTAGGCCGGCCAGCCCAGATCATCCAAGTGTTTATGGATCGCTACTTCTACTACCCAATCGAACGCTTCAGCGGTTGGGAGCAGATCCGCAGTCTGGGCACTGTCTATGCCTTTTGGCCAGCGCATCAAATTTGGTTACAAATCGAAACCACCTATCAATCTCGCCGCCGCTACACCTTAATGGGTATCGATCTCAAGCCTTTGATTCGTAAGGTCACCTACAATCTGGCGGTGATGCTGAGTGGTTACCAAAGCCGGATCGGGCAAATCCAAAGTCCATATCCAATCAGCTCTTTTCCTGCTGAAATTCAAACTTTTACCGACCAGGTGCAGCAACGGATTTTACAACAGGAGCGATTGGCCGTTTTGGTACACGGGATCCCGGGCACCGGCAAAACCGTTTGGACCCAGGCTGTAGCCCACGAACTGTTGATCCCACTCGGCTATGTGGTGTTTATCTTGGATCACGAAGCGGTGCAGGAATTCATTCCGCCCCCCTACCTGGAGCGGGTCTGTCTGATCATTAACGAGGCTGATAACCTGGCCCAAAATCGCGCCAGTGAAGTGGCCCAACAGAGCAGCAAAACCGAGCGCATCCTCAGCCTGCTAGATGGCACCCTACACCAAAGTGTGCTGGATGAAGAACACCCCCACTGTGAACAAAAGCTGGTGGTGTTAATGACTTGCAATACAACTGAGCGCCTGGATCCCGCAGTTTTACGCAAAGGGCGGGTGGATTTGGTGCAGGAATTCACCCATCGCTACGTTTAGCACTTATAGTAGATTGCTTATGGATCTTGCAGATGTTGTGGAGATCTTGTCGATCTTGGGCGTGGAGCTTGGACGGGCACCCCATCCGTTTGAGATGAGGCTGTGATTTCAGTCACGCTCTGACCCAGCTGCATCCTTTAGCTTGGAGGAAATCTAGATTCAGACTCCCTTGAACTGTTTTGACCAACCTGCTCTCTGGCCATGGGATAAGCTGAATTACAACTTTTTCCAGCAGCAGCTATTCTAGCAGCGCATGTGGGCTATTTCCTTGGCTGACAACGATTCCAGACCGTCTCGGATCCTCTATGAAGTCGGAAAAAGCTGTAGTCTTTGCATCCAGCCATCCGCCAGAACCTCACAGCAGGACTTGAGCTTGAGATGCAGGAATCGCCGCTGATCCAAGTTATTCACCTACTGGAACAAGCCTTCGGACAACTCAAGGTGAAGGTGCCTCCTTTGAAAATCGAGCGGATGGCGGTGCTCATCTTCACCCGCATGGAACGGGGATCCCGTCGCTTCCATACCACCCACCACAGCTTAACCGTCAGCCGCACCCACTCCCCCATCCAAATTTTGGCTGGCCTGTTTCACGATATTGTCTATCTTCAACTGGATCAGCAGGCCCCCGATGCTGGCCCCTATGGTGTTCCCAAAGCCCTGTTACCCAAGCTAGAAGGCATCATTACCGTCACTTCCAAAGGACTCTATGTTGCTTCTGGACAACCATCCCTGCCCCTATACATTTGCCTGCACCTGTTCAACTTTCAGCCAGGGCAACATTATAGCCATGCGGATGGTATCAATGAGTTTTTGAGCGCTTGTCTGGCCTTGGATGTGTTGGAACCCTGGCTTTCTCTCCAAGATCAAGTGGCGATTGTCGCCAGCATTGAAGCCACGATTCCCTTTCGCCCTGTGAATGGGGAAGGCTACTCCTGCCTAGAACAATT
>NZ_JAFIRA010000087.1 GCF_022848905.1 Thermostichus vulcanus str. 'Rupite' | reverse complement strand
AACACCCTTTTGAAGCACCGCCCAAGCAGAAGTTGGCTCCACATTCTGGTTGAGCCAGACCCCCAGCCAAGTGGCACCCATTAGGTAAATCAAAGCACTACACGCCAGCATTGCTGCAGCCATCTTCCAGAGGTTTCGATCGACTCCCCATCGTTCTACAAACCAGCCCATCAGCCCCGCTGTTAGCGGATAGGCCAGTAGATAGCCCCCTGTTGCCCCTGCCAAGTGGCTAAACCCAGATCCCCCTCCTGCAAAGAAAGGCAGCCCCAACAGCCCTTCTAGGAGGTACAGCAACAGCGTGAGAAAGCCGAGCCGCGCCCCAAAGCCTGCCCCAACCAGCAGGACTCCAAAGGTTTGACCCGTAATCGGTACCGGCGTAAAGGGCAAAGGGATCCGCACCTGAGCCAGGACAGCCACGAATAAACTGCCCCCCAGAATCAGCAGGGCATCCCGAACACGGGAAGGACGGGGTACCAGAGTTTGCGCTAGGGGAGTATGGACGAAAGCAGCAGTCATAAGGGGTATGGGGTTCTTAGACACAGTACTTAGCATTATAGTATCCTGGATAAGCGCTTTGTCAATCAACCATCCAACTCAGGCGGCACTATCCAGGCTGACCTGAAAGACTTCGCTAAAGGCTTTTTCGACTTTGTAGCCGGAGTCAATCGTTTCTAAGGGATCCTTCCGCAGGCGGTGTCGTAAACAGAGGCTGATCACCCGGCGAATATCGGCAAGAGTAACTTCACTGCGGCCTTCTAGCGCAGCCAAAGCCTTGGCAGCCCGATTGGTGACAATATCCCCTCGCAACCCATCCACCTCCAGCGCAGCACACACCCCGGAGATCTTGAGGCGCAAGTCCGGATCCACCGTCACCGCAGGCAAAAGGTGTTGCGCTTTTTCAATCCGTTCCGAAAGCCGCTGCTGCGAGTCTGCGTACTTGGCCAAAAACCCTTTTGGATCGGCATCAAACTGGCTGCGTTCCTCCACAATTCGCACCCGCAGGGCGGCATCGCGCACCGTTTCGATCTGCACAAACATGCCGAAGCGATCCAGCAATTGCGGGCGCAACTCCCCTTCTTCCGGGTTGCCAGAACCAACCAGGACAAACCGAGCCGGGTGCCGGATGGAAATCCCTTCCCGCTCAACTGTGTTCCAACCGGAGGCTGCCGAATCCAGCAACACATCCACCAGATGGTCATCCAAGAGGTTCACTTCATCCACGTAGAGAATGCCCCGGTTTGCTTTGGCCAGGAGGCCCGGTTCAAAGGCTTTCACCCCCTGGGATAAGGCCCGTTCAATATCGAGGGTGCCACAGACGCGATCTTCGGTTGCCCCCAAAGGCAGGTCCACCATCGGCACTTGCATCCAGGTCCTTTCTACGGACTCACCTGCTTGTAGGCGTTCCCACAGTTGGTCACTCATTAAATCCCGCTGCTGGGGGTGGCTGTTAAAGGGATCCCCTTTCACCACTTCAATTTGGGGCAACAGATCCGCCAAGGCCCGAATGGTGGTGGATTTACCTGTACCGCGATCCCCCATGATCAAGACCCCACCAATGCGCGGATCAATCACATTCAGGAGCAGGGCTAATTTCATGTCCTCCTGGCCAACGATGGCCGTAAAGGGAAAGACGGGGCGACGTTCCAAACTCATAAGGGCAATTCACTGGCGCTCTGTACCTCATTATCCCAGAAGCCCTTCCCCCCTGACCCGCTTAACGGCTGGAGAAACACCCCTGAAAACAACCACAGGAACCAAAAAGCAAGTTTCGGGTCAAAGAATGAAGCTAGGTAGCTAGTGTGGATACGACCCTAGCCTTTTGTGGGGAGGAACAGGTAGCATCGAAGCCTACACAGTTCGTCAGCAACCAGCAACTGGGTCAGGGCAACCACACAACTGGAGCGGCAATTATCGGGTGGGGAGACATTGGCGGTGTCAGGGAAAGCGGGCAAGACAAGGTGGATAAAACTCCCAGTTCAACAACTGGCCCAAAAGGGGTTGGTGGGGTTGATCTGGGCTTGCACCTGGATCCCTTTTTTGGCAGTTCCTTTGGCGGTGGCCCAAACTCCGACACCGGTGGTTCTGGCGGATGAAGATGAACAGGTGACGGATGAACAAGTGACAATCTACGCCCGTATTGTCCTGGAAATGGAGCCTCACCGTCAGGAATCTCAACAACGTTCTCAGGCTACGGATGACCCAGCCAGCAAAGATCAGATTCGGCGAGAATTCATTCGGACGGCCCAGGAGATCATTACCCGCCACGGCATGAGTGTGCCCGACTACAACCGCATCACCCTTCTGATTCGGTCACCAGAAGGGAAAGCCTTGCAACAGCGCATCGAAACGGAAATTCTGCGTCTACAAAGTGAGGATCCCTAGCTGAGGTGACTGAGGCTGGAGGATGACGATAGGCTGGGAGCAAAGGTCAATGTCCATCCCGGGAGAGAGCGATGAACGAGCCCATGTCGCCGTCGGTACGTGCGGCTGTTGAGCGAATGAAATCTCGGTTGCGCCTGACTCGCCGCTTTGGATTTTGGTTTCAAGCGGTTTTGGGAGCAGCGGCTTTGCTGCTTTGGGTGGGCTTTTTGATTGGCCAAAACACCGTCTATCGGGATGACTCCGCTGGGGCCATTCTCGCCTTTTGGTTCACGCTCTTTACGTTGCTGACCCTAGCAGCAGGGTTGTTCTTCAATTGGCGCTACCTTTTACATGCTGATCGACGCCAAGTTTCGGCTGATTCTCTCAGTCAGTTGGATTTGCCCAAGCAACTGCAGCTCGTCACCTACATCAGCTTAATCGGGGCTTTTTTGGCCTTAATTGGCATGGAGGCCCAGGTGGGCGAATTGCTAGCGCGCATGTTTTCCCGCACACAAGCGAATCAGGTGACGGGGGTTCTGTTGCTGGCAGCCAACATTAACGTTACCTTTGCCCATTTTGTTTGTTTGGCCGGTGTTCTCTGGATTACGGGTACCCTTGACCGCGAGCCATAACCTAGAAAAGGGGATCCCCATCCCATTCGCCGCAAAAAAGATCCCCAAAATAGGGGATCCCAGAGAATAAAAAACTAGCCTCAACTGAGCAGCAGCATCCTGCCCCAAGGAGGAGCTTCTAGGCACAAAGCCAACACAACGCCAATAGTCTTGGTATAGGCTTCGCCCTATTTGAAGCCTACAGCTGCCTGCCAGACAAAAGCCAGCAGGAAAAACAAAACGGGGATGATCGGCAACAGATCCACCAAGGGATCAAACAATTCGTAGCCTTCCGGCAAACTGGCTAGGAGCATCATCGCTGGCATGACAACAAACCTCAGAGGGAAGTGCGGCAGAAGAAACCGCTTCTTTCAGAATTGCAATAGAGTTTAACATCGCCAGGGACGGATCCCGGCAGACATCAAGAAATGTAAACGAGGTTGCCCCTCAAAGTACGCCCATGCTGGAGAGGCCCAGGATCACCCCTACCCCCAACAGATGGCCGAAACTGGCGACACCGATCACCTCCGGCCAATCCATGCCCAACACCGGGCCGGCTTCTGCTGTGGATCCCGATGTGGATTTGAAGATCAAATAGGAAAGCCCTGTACACAAAAGGATGGCCACGGCACTTAAGGGCGACCAAGGGCTGGTTTGGGCAGTCAAAGCCAACGGCGCAACAACGGGCATCATGGGTTGAATCCTCGGCTGGGTTGAATCGACACCTAGATTACCCCTGTTCCCGAAGTCCTTACGGGATCCCCTCAAGATCTGCACATGAATTGCAACAGAAGTCGAAACAAAACCTCACATTTTTGGGCTAGGGGAGTCTAGGGGAGTCACACTCGAAAAGCCGTTCCGACCGATTTTCTCCATGGCCAAAGTCCATGACTCGATCACCCCTGCTTTGCAACAGTTCATCGCCGCCCAGCACATCTTTCCAGCACATCTTTTTGTCGCGACTGCCCCCCTGGCGGCCCATGGGCATGTCAACCTCTCCCCGAAAGGATTGCAGAGCTTTCGCCTCCTCTCGCCGCAACAGGTAGCCTATCTGGACGTCACCGGCAGTGGCAATGAAACCTCCGCCCATTTGCTTGAAAACCAGCGCATTACCTTGATGTTTTGTGCCTTCGAGGATCCCCCTTGTATCTTGCGCCTCTACGGACGCGGGCGGGTGATTTTGCCCGCTAGCCCCGACTGGCAGAGGGTGATCCCTCAGTTTGAGGAACTTCCCGGTACCCGGCAGATCATTCTTGTGGATGTAGAGCGGGTGCAAACCTCCTGTGGCATGGAAGTACCGCTCTATGCCTTTCAAGGGCAACGACAGTCTTTGCTGGATTGGGCTGTTAACCAAGGGGAAGCCGGGATCCAAGCCTATCAACAGCGGAAAAATCAGCTCAGCATCGACGGACTCCCCACTCCGTTGTCCCTTCACCAGCCCTAGGCTGCGGCGTGACCCTGGGATCCCTGTCTTGGATCGGGGGATGGAAGCGGAAATTGAGCTTAAGCTGTCAGGTTTAGCAAATCTCTGCCGTATACTAACGAAAGTTAAGAAATCTACCTAATTTGTTGGTGTGATGACCTGGACGTGCTGCTCTGTCCTAGCCTCCTTGACTGCTCCGTGCGGGGATGGCTGCCGATGACTGTTGCCACGACTGCTCAATCGGCCCGCAAACCTGCCACCCTTCCCCGCGAGCTGTTGGGACCGCCAGCGGAGTTTTGGAACCCGACTTTGCTGATGTTTTTGGCCGCTGTGGTTCTCTCCGCCTGTTGCTTCGGTGGCTATGCCTTTTGGCACTGGCCGAAGTGGATGGTGTTTTGGCTGAACTTTGTCGCCTTGTACGTTTTGGGTACGGTGATTCATGATGCCTCCCATGGCTCTGCCCACCGCAACCGCTTTTTGAATGAGGCTTTGGGGCATGGCTCTGCCCTGCTGCAAGGTTTCGTCTATCCCGTGTTTAAGCGGGTTCACATGCAGCATCATGCCCATGTCAACCATCCCGAAGATGACCCGGATCACTATGTCTCCACTGGGGGGCCGCTGTGGTTGATCGCGCCGCGCTTTTTCTACCACGAGGTGTTTTTCTTTAAGCGACAACTGTGGCGCAAGGGGCG
>NZ_JAFIRA010000086.1:2864-5376 GCF_022848905.1 Thermostichus vulcanus str. 'Rupite' | reverse complement strand
CAACAACCGGATCAAGGTAATCAAGCGACAAGGGTATGGGTTTACCAACATTACTAACTTCAGAGCCAGATTATTAGCAGCTTTCTGGCCTTAGTAATCCTTGATCACCATAAGTCCAGGAGAGCCTGGTGGTCTTTGTTCTGGAGAATGTACCAGCGAGTTTGCGGGGAGATTTGAGCCGCTGGTTGTTTGAGGTGAAGGCGGGGGTCTTTACGGGTCGAGTATCAGCTCTGGTTCGAGATGAGTTATGGGCACGGGTGACGAGTAATTTGGGCAATGGTTCTGTCTTGATGCTCTACTCCACCAACTCAGAGCAGGGGTTCTGGGCAAAGAGTATAGGGGATCCCTCTCGGCAGCTTGTAGACATAGAAGGGGTGTTGCTGGTCAAAACCCACTGAAATAGCGAAAAATGGAAGTGTTGTCCCCACACCCGTGGGGGTGAACCGCCATACTCTAATGGGTATTTGCTGGCCATCTTGCGTTGTCCCCACACCCGTGGGGGTGAACCGGTGATTTAGGATGGAATCCTGGTAGTAATGCGGGTTGTCCCCACACCCGTGGGGGTGAACCGTTGATCATAAAGTTTCTAAGTGTTGGAATAAGTGTTGTCCCCACACCCGTGGGGGTGAACCGTGAAAAGGGTGCTGGCAGAGAAATACCAAATTACGTTGTCCCCACACCCGTGGGGGTGAACCGCCAATAGATCTAATAATTTCGATTATTAGAGTGTTGTCCCCACACCCGTGGGGGTGAACCGCAGCACATTAGCAGCCCAACTGATCAAGGCGGCGTTGTCCCCACACCCGTGGGGGTGAACCGGGGACACCGCTAGCAAGCCCGTAAAGGCACGAGTTGTCCCCACACCCGTGGGGGTGAACCGATCCAAGTAAAACTGAGGTTATATGCCCCAGAGTTGTCCCCACACCCGTGGGGGTGAACCGGCTGCTGCTGGATACTGCCACGACAATCAGGTCGTTGTCCCCACACCCGTGGGGGTGAACCGAAAAACGGAAAGGTCACAAAGTCAAAACTGAGTTGTCCCCACACCCGTGGGGGTGAACCGATCTAATCCGCAATGGCCAGTTAAGCAGCACAGTTGTCCCCACACCCGTGGGGGTGAACCGGCGAAATTAACCGGAGTAGATGGCAGATCTAGCGTTGTCCCCACACCCGTGGGGGTGAACCGAGGGCAGGAATGAAAGTCCGAGAGCAGGTAAAGTTGTCCCCACACCCGTGGGGGTGAACCGAGAGGAGGGCTTCAGATTTGACCAAAAAAGAGGTTGTCCCCACACCCGTGGGGGTGAACCGACGACGCAATGAGAGCGGATCCAGGACACTCCGTTGTCCCCACACCCGTGGGGGTGAACCGCCCTGGAGTCGAGCATCGTTACCAGTTCTCCCGTTGTCCCCACACCCGTGGGGGTGAACCGAAAGCTCTTGATTCGCATCCTCAAAGGGAAGGCGTTGTCCCCACACCCGTGGGGGTGAACCGCCCGTCCCGACTACTGAGGACGGGGCGCACCGTGTTGTCCCCACACCCGTGGGGGTGAACCGCAGAGCTGCTGATTTGTGTGGCCCAAGCGGCAGTTGTCCCCACACCCGTGGGGGTGAACCGCATCAATGATAGGCAGTGGATCGTCCAGCCTGCGTTGTCCCCACACCCGTGGGGGTGAACCGAAAGCTCATGATTCGCATCCTCAAAGGGAAGGGTTGTCCCCACACCCGTGGGGGTGAACCGATCAGCCCCAAGAGTTACGGCAATTAGTGTTGGTTGTCCCCACACCCGTGGGGGTGAACCGGTCAAATCCTTATCTGACGCGGATAGGGCAGCGTTGTCCCCACACCCGTGGGGGTGAACCGATTTGCGCCACTGGCACACAGGGCAGAACCTGGTTGTCCCCACACCCGTGGGGGTGAACCGTAGCGTTTTCAACACCCGCTTCGATTTGAAGTGCGTTGTCCCCACACCCGTGGGGGTGAACCGCCCCCGATCACCCCCCCACTCTGAGGGGATCCAGTTGTCCCCACACCCGTGGGGGTGAACCGCCTGAAGACCTAATTGGAAAAGCTGGATCCTCGTTGTCCCCACACCCGTGGGGGTGAACCGTAATCATTAACGGCCCTGACCTTCCCCTAATGGTTGTCCCCACACCCGTGGGGGTGAACCGGGCAAGGCTTGTAATCCAAAATTCAACCCACAGGTTGTCCCCACACCCGTGGGGGTGAACCGTACGACATGGGGTATTGGCGGTACAAATTCGTCAGTTGTCCCCACACCCGTGGGGGTGAACCGGCAGTCGGCACGGGCACCCGTAATCCGGGATCGTTGTCCCCACACCCGTGGGGGTGAACCGGGAAAAGCCTGGTGGAAGATTTAGTTGTCGCCGTTGTCCCCACACCCGTGGGGGTGAACCGCACTCCTTCAGCAGCAGTGAGATTTTGGAGTCGTTGTCCCCACACCCGTGGGGGTGAACCAGGTGGAGCACAAATCAGGCGATTCTCAAATCCAGTT
>NZ_JAFIRA010000086.1:0-2854 GCF_022848905.1 Thermostichus vulcanus str. 'Rupite' | reverse complement strand
CGTTGTCCCCACACCCGTGGGGGTGAACCGCACTCCTTCAGCAGCAGTGAGATTTTGGAGTCGTTGTCCCCACACCCGTGGGGGTGAACCAGGTGGAGCACAAATCAGGCGATTCTCAAATCCAGTTGTCCCCACACCCGTGGGGGTGAACCGCTTACTCGGCAACAGCAACCCGTGCCGTGCCCGTTGTCCCCACACCCGTGGGGGTGAACCGGGGGATTTGTCGATCATCCCTCTGACCCTGGTGGCGTTGTCCCCACACCCGTGGGGGTGAACCGCACTCCTTCAGCAGCAGTGAGATTTTGGAGTCGTTGTCCCCACACCCGTGGGGGTGAACCAGGTGGAGCACAAATCAGGCGATTCTCAAATCCAGTTGTCCCCACACCCGTGGGGGTGAACCGCTCCCCGACAGGGATCCCCCTAGCCTCCAGGTGTTGTCCCCACACCCGTGGGGGTGAACCGTCACAAAGAACCCGCATAAAAAAACCAACAACACGTTGTCCCCACACCCGTGGGGGTGAACCGTCCCAAGTCGTAAGTTTCTGGCAAAGGAAAGGCGTTGTCCCCACACCCGTGGGGGTGAACCGGGGGGAGAGCGGATCAGGAGCGGCGTAACCGGGCGTTGTCCCCACACCCGTGGGGGTGAACCGTGAAGCTGAACGATGTCAGGAACCGAAATGTCGTTGTCCCCACACCCGTGGGGGTGAACCGCAAAACTGGGATCCCTGTTCGTACCTTTGCTCTCGTTGTCCCCACACCCGTGGGGGTGAACCGGGCATCCCGCAATAGCCGGAGAACATTTTCTTCCGTTGTCCCCACACCCGTGGGGGTGAACCGCTGTTGGCAGCCCTCCTGACCCGTTCCAGCGGGGTTGTCCCCACACCCGTGGGGGTGAACCGTTTGCTCTTGTTGCGGGGAACGTGGTGGCAAGGTTGTCCCCACACCCGTGGGGGTGAACCGGGATCCGCCAAACCTGGCACGGTATCCCCAAGCAGTTGTCCCCACACCCGTGGGGGTGAACCGCTCCCCGACAGGGATCCCCCTAGCCTCCAGGTGTTGTCCCCACACCCGTGGGGGTGAACCGTCACAAAGAACCCGCATAAAAAAACCAACAACACGTTGTCCCCACACCCGTGGGGGTGAACCGCTTTGCGTGCTGTTGTGCTACCGTTCCCACCACGTTGTCCCCACACCCGTGGGGGTGAACCGGATCCCTGGGCACAGGTTTCGACGAAATCCAGGGTTGTCCCCACACCCGTGGGGGTGAACCGCCCTCTCTGTGAAAACAACCGCACGAACGGGTGTTGTCCCCACACCCGTGGGGGTGAACCGCGCATCTGCCGGGAGGGCGCGTCCACCCTGGGCGTTGTCCCCACACCCGTGGGGGTGAACCGTATGGCAACTCTGGATCTAGATCTGCTGCGCACGTTGTCCCCACACCCGTGGGGGTGAACCGCGATACCTGGGAAGGAAGGGTCAGCGGACCCACGTTGTCCCCACACCCGTGGGGGTGAACCGAATGGGTGGCCCACCCGGATCACCCGCTTACCGTTGTCCCCACACCCGTGGGGGTGAACCGGATCTTGGGCCGAGCTACGCCAACCCGGAGGTAGTTGTCCCCACACCCGTGGGGGTGAACCGCGCTGCTTAGCAACACGGTGAAATTCGGGGTCGTTGTCCCCACACCCGTGGGGGTGAACCAGGCGATACCGGGGATCCCGGTACACGGGATCCCGTTGTCCCCACACCCGTGGGGGTGAACCGTTTCGGTTACTCATTCACATCGAGATGCTCCACGTTGTCCCCACACCCGTGGGGGTGAACCGACGGCCACTGGAATCTGGCAACAGTCCCCACCGTTGTCCCCACACCCGTGGGGGTGAACCGTCCAGGTAGTCCCGCAAGATTGTCCGACCGAGTGTTGTCCCCACACCCGTGGGGGTGAACCGGGGTAAAAGCGGGTGTACCGGATTTGTTTTTACGTTGTCCCCACACCCGTGGGGGTGAACCGGCGGAAGCCCAGATCCGGCGGGGCACAGCAGGACGTTGTCCCCACACCCGTGGGGGTGAACCGGAGGATTCTGGTACCTCCTAGAAAAGTGGTGGGCGTTGTCCCCACACCCGTGGGGGTGAACCGCTACGGCCAACCGGGTGGGATCCCGGCAGAAGAAGTTGTCCCCACACCCGTGGGGGTGAACCGTAGCAGTTCGGATCCCTCCTCCCGGCACCGTCCGTTGTCCCCACACCCGTGGGGGTGAACCGTCATTGTTTATGCTGCTGACAGGCAAGAGGGTGTTGTCCCCACACCCGTGGGGGTGAACCAGGCTTGTGCTGCGGGGGAAGGGCAGTATCGGTAGTTGTCCCCACACCCGTGGGGGTGAACCGATTAATAAACCAGTTGTAAGGTGTTGGGCACTTGCCCCAGCTTCAGACTCCTTTGGATCCACTGGGCAAAAGTTCTGTGGGAGGAGATTAGAGATGAGTGCTAACCAATCACCCAAAGAAAATTCATGCGTACAGCCCTTTAATGCTCCGCATCCCAAAAGTGAACGCGGGTTTGCTACAACAACGATTGTGTCCTTAACCCATTTCAAAAGAGCTGTGGTGCTCTGCACTGTTGTTGCGAGGGGGATTGACCCTGTGCCAGGTGACTAGCGGTCGCGCTAGCGTGCCCTTGGCGTAAAGGGCTGTAAGCCCTTTGTAAACGATAAATCCCATACAACCCTTTTGACACTCCCCCGGTTAGAAACCGGGGGATTCTCCCTTCTAGCTCCCCACAGCTTGAAGCTGTGAGGGATTCATGGAGTTCAGGGGATTGCCAAATACCCCATCCCCTGAGCCGACCCTACCTATT
>NZ_JAFIRA010000085.1:2500-5453 GCF_022848905.1 Thermostichus vulcanus str. 'Rupite' | reverse complement strand
ATGGGAACTAGAATCCCCACGAAATTAAAACCCCCCACCTTTTTTTAGAGGCAGGGGGTTGGATGGGATAGGGACCTGGCACCGAGCTAGATTACCGGAGGGCCACCCCTCAAGTAGATTTGCCGCTGCAGCGTTTCACAACCGAGTTCGGGATGGGTCGGCGTGGGCCCACTGCGCCATAGGCACCAGGAAAAGAGAACGGACAGCACCCGATTGAGCTTCATCAATTCCAGTGCCCCTGAAAGCTGCATAGCCAGAGTTATAAGGTAGAACACCCTTGGGTCAAGTGGACGGTCAATTAGGACTCCTCGGCTGCATACATTGCTGCACTTCCACCTAGAGCCTATTACCGGGTGTTCTTCCCGTGACCTTAACAGAGGACTCATCTTGAGGTGGGCTTCCCACTTAGATGCTTTCAGCGGTTATCCGCTCCGCACATGGCTACCCAGCGTTTACCGTTGGCACGATAACTGGTACACCAGCGGTGCGTCCCTCCCGGTCCTCTCGTACTAGGGAGAGCTCCTCTCAATCCTCTTACGCCCGCACCGGATATGGACCGAACTGTCTCACGACGTTCTGAACCCAGCTCACGTACCGCTTTAATCGGCGAACAGCCGAACCCTTGGGACGTACTACCGCCCCAGGTTGCGATGAGCCGACATCGAGGTGCCAAACCTCCCCGTCGATGTGAACTCTTGGGGGAGATCAGCCTGTTATCCCTAGAGTAACTTTTATCCGTTGAGCGACGGCCCTTCCACTCAGCGCCGTCGGATCACTAAGGCCGACTTTCGTCTCTGCTCGACTTGTAGGTCTTGCAGTCAAGCTCCCTTATGCCTTTGCACTCTACGACTGATTTCCAACCAGTCTGAGGGAACCTTTGCGCGCCTCCGTTACCTTTTAGGAGGCGACCGCCCCAGTCAAACTGCCCACCTGAAACTGTCTTTTCCCCCGCTTCCGGGAAGAAAGTTAGAATTCTAGCTCTGCCAGAGTGGTATCTCACCGGCGACTCCCCAACTCCCACAAGAGTTGGATCCCAGTCTCCCACCTATCCTGCGCAAGCAAAGCCCGAACCCAATACCAGGCTACAGTAAAGCTTCATAGGGTCTTTCTGTCCAGGTGCAGGTAGTCCGCATCTTCACGGACAAGTCTATTTCGCCGAGTCTCTCTCCGAGACAGCGCCCAGATCATTACGCCTTTCGTGCGGGTCGGAACTTACCCGACAAGGAATTTCGCTACCTTAGGACCGTTATAGTTACGGCCGCCGTTCACCGGGGCTTCGGTCGCGAGCTTCGCTTGCGCTGACCCACTTCCTTAACCTTCCGGCACTGGGCAGGCGTCAGCCCCTATACGTCGTCTTGCGACTTAGCAGAGACCTGTGTTTTTGGTAAACAGTTGCCTGGGCCATTTCACTGCGGCCACCTCGCGGTGGCACCCCTTCTCCCGAAGTTACGGGGTCATTTTGCCGAGTTCCTTAGAGAGAGTTATCTCGCGCCCCTCGGTATCCTCTACCAACCCACCTGTGTCGGTTTCGGGTACGGGTAACAACTTTCATCGCCTACGAGCTTTTCTTGGCACTACCCTTCACCACGCAGAGTCCGTAGACCCCTCCCAATCCAATTAGGGTGTGGCTATCTCTCATGCGTCCCTCTTCAGCTCCAGTTGCCAGTCAGGGAATATCAACCCTGTGTCCATCGACTACGCCTGTCGGCCTCGCCTTAGGTCCCGACTAACCCCCCGCGGACGAGCCTTCCGGGGGAACCCTTGGGTTTTCGGGGCATTGGATTCTCACCAATGTTTGCGCTACTCAAGCCAACATTCTCACTTCCGCTTCGTCCACGCCTGCTCACGCTAACGCTTCACTCTACCGCGGAACGCTCCCCTACCATAAATCCACAACTTCGGCGCATCGCTTAGCCCCGTTCATTTTCGGCGCAAGGGCGCTTGACCAGTAAGCTATTACGCACTTTTTAAAGGGTGGCTGCTTCTAAGCCAACCTCCTGGTTGTCTATGCACCCCCACCTCCTTAATCACTTAGCGATGGCTTGGGGGCCTTAGTTGGTGGTCTGGGCTGTTTCCCTCTTGACGATGAAGCTTATCCCCCACCGTCTCACTGCCGACTAACCCTGGCGTATTCGGAGTTTGGTTCGATTTGGTACAGCTCTCGCCGCCCGCACCGATTCAGTGCTCTACCCCACCAGGTACCCATCGACGCTGCGCCTAAACGCATTTCGGGGAGAACCAGCTAGCTCTGGGTTCGATTGGCATTTCACCCCTAACCACAGCTCATCCGATGATTTTTCAACATCACCCGGTTCGGCCCTCCACTTGGCTTTACCCAAGCTTCAGCCTGGCCATGGTTAGATCACCCAGGTTCGGGTCTACAGCGTGCGACTATCGCCCTCTTCAGACTCGGTTTCCCTTTGGCTCCGGCATTCCCGCCTTAACCTGCCCCACGCTGTAACTCGCTGGCTCATTCTTCAACAGGCACGCGGTCACCCGTTCAATCGGGCTCCCACTGCTTGTAAGCACACGGTTTCATGTTCTCTTTCACTCCCCTCCCGGGGTTCTTTTCACCTTTCCCTCGCGGTACTGGTTCACTATCGGTCACACAGGAGTATTTAGCCTTACGAGATGGTTCTCGCAGATTCACACGGGATTTCACCTGCCCCGTGCTACTCGGGATCCGGCTAGCGCTGTTGAACTTTTGACTACAGGACTCTCACCTTCTTTGGTGCAGCACTCAACTGCTTCGTCTAGTTCGCTAGCTACCTTTTGCCGTCCCTCAACCCCGCCAAGCCGTAGCCCAGCGGTTTAGGCTCTTTCCCGTTCGCTCGCCGCTACTAGGAAAATCGATTTTCTTTCTCTTCCTACGGCTACTAAGATGTTTCAGTTCGCCGCGTTCGCCCCCTTTGCCTATGGATTCAGCAAAGGGTGACAAGGTTGCCCTTGCCGG
>NZ_JAFIRA010000084.1 GCF_022848905.1 Thermostichus vulcanus str. 'Rupite' | reverse complement strand
CAACAACCGGATCAAGGTAATCAAGCGACAAGGGTATGGGTTTACCAACATTACTAACTTCAGAGCCAGATTATTAGCAGCTTTCTGGCCTTAGTAATCCTTGATCACCATAAGTCCAGGAGAGCCGAACAGATTCAGGTTGTGGTCTACCCAACGGATTCCTCGCTTTTCATTAAAGTAATCAATACGGGCATCCAAATTCCTGCGGAAGAGATGCCTCGTATTTTTGAGAAATTCCATCGAGTTGTTGCATTGGATCGCTACCATCAAGGGGGAACAGGTTTGGGGTTGCCCCTGGTAAAAAAAGCAGTAGAAACCTTGGGTGGACAAGTCACGCTAGAGTGCCAACGCAATTCCACCTGTTTTCAGATTGAGTTGCCCTGGGATCCCTTCCATTCTCTGGAAAAAGCATTGCCTGGGGATCCCCTGGCTCTGGACAGAAGTAGCTCTCAGTAAACAAAGCATGAGCGAAAAAAGCTGGGCCACCACCGCAGAACTGGAAGGCATCCTGGAGCGCATCACCTACCATAACCCTGAGAATGGGTATACCGTCGCCCGATTGCAAGTCCGCGGCCAAGAAGACTTGGTGACCGTGGTGGGCTATTTTCCGCACATCCAACCGGGGCAAACCCTAAAACTGTGGGGATCCTGGAAAGAACACCCGCAATACGGATGTCAATTTAGCGCCGACCGTTTTCAGGAAGCTCAACCGGCCACCCTGACCGGCATTGAAAAATATCTCGGCTCCGGTCTGATTAAGGGAGTGGGGCCGGCCACCGCCAAGCGGATTGTGCAACACTTTGGCCTGGAAACCCTGCAGGTGATCGAACAGCAGATTGGTCGTTTGCGGGAAGTACCAGGGGTGGGATCCTACCGGGTGCAACGCATCGAACAGGCTTGGCAAGAACAAAAATCCATTAAAGAGGTGATGCTGTTTTTGCAATCCCATGGGGTGAGCACCACCCATGCCGTCAAGATTTTCAAAACTTATGGGGATGCGGCCATCGCCACGGTACAACGCAACCCCTACCAACTGGCGCAGGATATTTGGGGCATTGGCTTCAAAACCGCCGACCAGATTGCCCAAAATCTAGGGATCCCTGCTGACAGCGATGCCCGACTGCAAGCCGGCCTCAGTTATGCCCTGCTCACCGCCACCGAAGAAGGCCATTGCTATCTGCCGATTGAGGCCCTGATTACTCAGGCAGCCGCCCTTTTGGGATTAACCGACCAAGCCGGGATCCGGGAACGTCTGCGGGAAAATGCCCGCCAACTGGTGCGGCAAGACCAAATCAAAGCCGAAAAACTGCCGGATGGCTCTGCCGCCTGCTATCACCCCCCCCTCTATGTGGCTGAGGTAGGCTTGGCAGATTTACTTCAGCAACGGCTGGGATCCCCCTTACCCGTCGATCGGGAGCGCGTTCACCATTGGCTGAGTCGCTACACCGAGCAACAGGGGATCCAACTGTCGGATCAGCAATACCAGGCTGTCCTGATGGCGGCACAGCAGCCCATCCTGATCTTGACGGGTGGCCCTGGCACCGGCAAAACCACCACCACCCGCACCATCACCGCCCTCTGGCGAGCCATGGGCAAAACGGTTCTCCAGGCCTCTCCCACCGGACGGGCGGCCCAACGCTTGGCGGAAGTAACCGGACAAGAGGCGAAAACCATCCACCGCCTGCTGGAGTTTGACCCGCGCCTGATGCGCTTCAAGCGCGATCTCGACAATCCCCTTGTCACGGATGCGGTGGTGATCGACGAGGTGTCAATGATCGATCTGGTGCTGGCTTACCACCTGTTCAAAGGGATCCCGCCCCAAGCCCAGGTGCTGCTGGTGGGCGATCCAGATCAACTGCCCAGTGTCGGCCCCGGCCAGGTTTTAAGAGATTGGATCGTCTCGGGACGGATCCCCAGCGTGCACCTCACCCAGGTGTTTCGCCAAGCGGCCCAAAGCCAGATCGTCAGCAATGCCCACCGCATCAACCAAGGGCGCATGCCCCAATTTGGTAGAGATGGCGCTCCGCGCCGTGCGGAGCACGATTGTCAGTTTGTCGAGGCCATTGAACCGGAAACAGTAGTGCAGCAAATTCAAACCCTGATTACAGAAACCTTGCCGGCCCAAATGGGAGCAGATTGGGATCCCTTAGAGCAGCTCCAGGTGCTCTGCCCCATGAACCGTGGCTTGGTGGGGGCCAACCATCTGAACACCGTCCTGCAAGCGCTACTTAACCCCCCGCAGCCCAACCGCACCCAACTGGAACGGGGCAAACGGCTCTACCGCGAAGGGGATCGGGTGATCCAGCTGCGCAACAACTACGATTTGGGCATCTTCAATGGTGATCTGGGCCGCATCGGCAGCATTGACCTAGAAGAACAACAGATGCACATCGACTTCGGAGGTCGTCTGGTTCCCTACGACTTTGCCGATTTGAATGAACTGGCCTTGGCCTATGCCATCACCATTCATCGTGCTCAAGGCTCCGAATATCCCGTCGTCATCCTGCCCATTCACACCCAGCATTTCCCCATGTTGAGCCGAAACCTGCTCTATACCGGCCTCACCCGTGCCAAGCAACGGGCCTGGTTGGTGGGCACCTCAAAAGCCATTGCCATTGCCGTGCGGCAAGTGAACGCCCAGCGCCGCTATACCCATCTGGCTCAGCGCTTGCAGTCTGCTCGGCTACTGCCGCAGTAGGAGAAGGATCACCCCGGCAATCACGCTAATAGTGGTCCCGGCAATCAAGGTGTTGGCCCGGTTGGCGGAGTCCTCGGCAAACTTAAAGAACCGTTCATCCCACCGCTGCACCTCTTGCCGCAGCCGTTCGTCGTTCTGTGTAATCTGGTTATCCAGTTGGCCAACACGATGCTCTAGCTGACCCACTCGCTGATCCAACTGGCTTACCCGCTGATCTAGCTGACCCACTCGCTGATCTAACTGGCTTACCCGCTGATCCAACTGGGCAATGTCTCGCGCCACATCCGCTCGAATCAGGCGCACTTCGTTTAAGACATCTAAAAGGGTCGGTTCTGCGGAGTTACTCATCAGCTTGCATCGAGTTAAGTCGGAGCTGCCTCCATTCTCTCCTGTCCGTTCACCCCCGGGGATCCCGACCGCAAAATCCATTCAACTCAAACATCGCGCACCTGAACAATGCAGGCCCAAAAGAGTCTGCTAGGCTAACTTAAGCTTTACCTCGGATTTCAAATTTTCCGCCGGGTTATGACCGACACCATTCGCCTGTCCTCTCTAGCGCCCTCCACGGCAGCCCAGAAGGGATCCCCGCCGCCAGTCCGGAAACCTCATCCCCTGTTGCGCTTGCTCAGCTATGGACGGGCTTACCATCGGCAAATGGGGCTAGCCACCCTCTGCTCGGTCTTGAACCAATTTTTTGACCTGGCTCCTCCGTTTATCATTGGCGCTGCCATCGACATTGTGGCCCAGCGAGAAAGTCGTCTGATCAACTGGTTCACGGTTGGGGATCTGGGGGATCTGCGCACCCAGTTTTTGATCTTGACGGGCCTGAGCTTTCTCATCTGGTGGTTGGAGTCGGCCTTTGAGTATGCCTATGCGCGGCTGTGGCGGAACCTGGCCCAAAACATCGAGCATGATCTGCGTCTAGATGCCTATAGCCACGTACAGGAGCTGGAGACCGCCTACTTTGAGGAGCGCAGTAGCGGCGGCCTGATGGCCATTCTGAATGACGACATTAACCAACTGGAGCGATTTCTGGATATTGGCGCCAATGAGCTGATCCATGTGGCTGCCACCATTATCATCATCTCCATCGCCTTTGTGCTGTTGGCTCCCGGCATTGCTTGGACGGCTGTACTACCCATGCCGTTTGTGATTTGGGGATCCCTGATCTTTCAGCGGTATTTAGCGCCCCGATATGCGGAGGTGCGGAGCAAGGTGAGCCTTCTTAGTGGTCGCTTAGCCAACAATCTAGGGGGCATGACCACCATTAAGAGCTTTGTAACTGAAGACTATGAAGTTGAGCGCCTGCGGGCTGATAGCGAAGCATACCGCCAAAGCAATTTTCGGGCCATTGCCCTCAGTGCCGCCTTCATTCCCCTGATTCGCAATGTGATTTTGCTGGGCTTTGCGGCAACGCTGTTGTTTGGGGGGTTCCAAACCGCTGATGGCCTGATGTCGGTCGGGGTTTACAGCATGATGGTGTTTCTGATCCAGCGGCTGCTCTGGCCCCTCACACGCCTGGGGGAAACGATGGATCAATATCAACGGGCCATGGCCTCTACAAATCGTGTGCTGGATCTGTTGGACACCCCGATTCAGATCCAATCGGGCACCACTCCCCTCGTGAAGGAAAAGGTCAAGGGGGAGATCGTGTTACAGGATGTCACCTTTGCCTATCACGACCGCCAGCCCATTATCGAGCGATTGCATTTGCGGATCCCGGCAGGCCAAACCATTGCCATTGTTGGAGCCACAGGGTCTGGCAAAAGCACTCTGGTCAAGCTGCTGTTGCGCCTGTACGAAATTCGCTCTGGTGTGATTACTCTGGACGGTATTGATATCCGCCAACTGCAACTGCGGGATCTGCGGCGGGCCATCGGTTGGGTGAGTCAAGATGTGTTTCTATTTCACGGCACGGTAGGGGAAAATATCGCCTACGGCAGCCCTGGTGCCACCCTTGAGGAGATTGTGCAAGCCGCCCAACTGGCGGAAGCCCATGAGTTTATTGAGACTTTGCCCAGAGGGTACGACACGATTGTGGGAGAACGGGGTCAAAAGCTTTCCGGCGGTCAACGGCAACGGCTGGCCATTGCTCGTGCCATTCTCAAGGATCCACCGATCTTGATTTTGGATGAGGCCACCAGCGCTGTGGACAACGAAACGGAAGCCGCCATTCAACGCTCACTAGAGAAGATCACCCGCAACCGCACCACCATTGCGATTGCCCATCGTCTTTCTACCATTCGAGATGCAGATCAGATCTATGTGATGGAACAAGGTCGCATTGCTGAATTTGGGGATCATGATGCGCTGCTGGCCAAACAAGGTCTTTATGCAGCTCTCTGGCGGGTACAAACCGGCATTCGCCTGTAAATTCCCCTTGGGTGTTGCACAGCTTGAAGTCTATCAACGTTCCCTGACAGCAGATCCCGTGCCTCTAGTTAAGATTGATACAGGATAGGGGAAGCAACATGACACGTGAACAGCAAGAAGAGTTGGAACGCATTCACCGAGCGCTCCTATGGAACAACCTCAAGCAACGGGTGGAACACGCCCAGTCGGATCCCTCTCTGTTGGCCCTGCTGGCTCGAGAAGCACTTGAGCTGGGTTTTGCTTTGCCTGTTTCCTCTGTCCAGTCGATGTTGGATCCCCATGCTGATCCACCCCGTGGTGGTACTGGCCATCAGCGTGCCCAGTGAGCCTTACGAAAAGCAGCGTAAAGCCCCCGGTTCCTAACCGGGGGATATAAGCGCACAGGCTGAATTTATTCAGCAACAGAAATAGTACATACAATAGTCCCCATGAAACGGGTCACCACGACACTCAAGCTCAAGTTTCTTGACCTCAATGCGGTCAAAG
>NZ_JAFIRA010000083.1 GCF_022848905.1 Thermostichus vulcanus str. 'Rupite' | reverse complement strand
GAACTGCTCCCACACGTTGCTCGCAGAGCGACGTTGGATAACAGTAGTCATGATTGGGTACGAACTTCCCGTAGGGAAGCGCGAAGATTTACACCCTAAGATTAAGTGATCCGTTAAGTTTCGTCAACTATTCCCGTCCTCCCTGAGAAGGGATCCGGCACTGGTGACGGGCAAACGGCGGTTGGAGGCGGGGGAAAACAGATCCTGCAAAGCTTGGTTGAGGGTGGATCCCATCACAACTCGGTCTTCATAGGCAGCAATCACCCGTGTCAGTTGAGGTAAGCGACCCTGCTCAGCCTCAAGGTAGAGCGGCTGCACGTAAAGCAGTGAGTTCTCGATTGGGATCACCAGAAGCGTGCCTAGGTTCACCCGGGATCCATGTTGGTTCCAGAGGGCAATTTGCTCGGAAATACTGGGCTCCTGATTGACACGGGCTTCCACTTGTTCGGGGCCGTAAATGAGTCGCTGCTTGGAAAACTCATAAACCAAGAGCTTCCCGTAGTGTTCGCCATCGCAGCGGGCTGCCATCCAACCCACCATGTTTTGTTTGTTGATCGGGGTGAAGGGAGAGAGCAAAACAAATTCCGGGGTGTTACCTGCCGCCTCTTGCTGTCCATTCGGCAAGGTCAGGATCAGGTACTGAGGCTGCATCGGGGTACGCCGACGATTGCGGAATTGATTGGGGATCTGCCATTGATCCTCGCGGTTGTAAAAAATGCGGGGATCCGTCATGTGGTAGGTGGCAAACTGCTGCGCCTGCACCCGGAAAAGATCTTGGGGGTAGCGAATGTGTTGCCGCAGTGCCTCGGGCATGTCCTCCAGCGGGTGAAACAGGCTGGGATAGATGCGGTTGTAGGCTTGAATGATGGGATCTTTGGGCTCGGCAATGTAAAGATCAAGGTTGCCATTGTAGGCATCCATCACCCCCTTTACAGAGTTGCGAATGTAGTTGAAGGAAGAAGAGGTTGCATGCTCTGAGTAGGGATAACGGCTGCTAGTAGTGTAGGCATCAAGAAACCAGTAGAGCTTGCCATCCACAATCACCAAATAGGGATCCTGGTCATAGTGCAAAAAAGGCATCAGCTGACGGATGCGCTCTCGAATTTGGCGCCGGTATAGGAAGCGACTGTTTTCTGAGAGTTCTTGGCTGATCAGAATGCGCAAATCCCCAAAGTGCCAAGCGAAGAGGAAGCGTTGCCAGAGATGGGGAATCGGTACTCCGCCCGTGCCCCGGTAGTTGCCGTACACGTAGCGGTCTGCGGCTGGATAGTCCAACTCCCTGGCTTCAGTCCCGACAAACACATCGGTCGTGGTCAGCTCACCGTAGTAGAGGGCCGGTTGATCCACCTGCAGCACAGCAGCCACCTCGGGATAGCGCGGAGAAACACGGGGTGGAATATCCGACAAGAAAAAGTCCGGTAATCCTTCCGGTGTGACCACATTCACCGGGCTGAGGGTGAGGCCATAGCCGTGGGTGTAGAAAAAACGCTCGTTGATCCAGGTTTGGGCGGGCGGGGGCACCTGGGTAAAGTCCAGCTCACGGGCGGCGTGCATTACCTGGCGCAGTTCCCCCCCAATGCGGTAGCGATCCACATTCACGTAGGGGAATTGGTAATAGGGTCGAATCTCCTGCAACTGGCGGTAGGTGGCCAACAGGGGATCCGCATCCCACAGACGCACATTGGTCAGGGTGGGTTGATTTTGCTGCAAGGTTTCGAGGGTGAGGGATCCCTCCTCTGGGAAGGGTTGTACCTGGATATCGCTCAGGCCGAAGCCTGCCCGCGTCATGCGAATGGTGTGCTCGATGTAGGGGCGTTCCAGCTCCAGCTCGTTGGGGGAAACCAGCAACGTCTGTACAATTTGGGGGTACAAGCCGGTGGTCAGGACTCCAAACCCCAAGTAGGCCCCCCAGAGAAGGGCAGGAGCCAACACCGAACTTACCCAGGGGCCACACAGTTGCTTGGGAAGTGGCAGGGTCAAGCGCGTGCCCTGCCGGGCCAGGACAAAGAAGCCGATGGCCGTCAGGATTGCCACCCCACTCATGAGGGTGATGGCGGGCAGCGTCGCGTGCACATCCGTAAAGCTGGCCCCAAACACGACACCGCGGCTGGAATAGAGCAGTTCATAGCGATCCAGCCAATGCCCCCAAGCCCGAATCAAAAATAGGGATCCCCCAAAAATCAGTAAATGTCGCTGGGCAAAGAGGGAAAGGGCCATGGTGAGCCGCTGTTCGGAAAGGCCCAGTTCCACCAGATAAATGATCACCGTGGTGATCAGGGTGAGGAGCACCAAGTTAAAACACCACTGTTGCAGCGTCTCCCAGAAGGGCAAGCTGAAGAGATAAAAGCTGAGATCTCGGCCAAAAATTGGATCGGCCTCTCCGACCGCTCCCTGGTTAAGCCAGAGCAGCAGCGTGAACCAATGCTGGGAAAGCAACCCAGCAAAAAAGCCACTCAAGCCTAAGGCAATGACCCAAGCCCAGGTCACGGTCGCCCCTCGCCAACAGGAGCGAATGTTGGATCCCACCACTGCCAGGGCAAAGCCAAAAGCTCCCAGGCCCAGCCCCCATCGGGCCACCACCCGCGTCCACAGCACTGTCAGGGCATCCAGTTCGGCAAACCAAGCCAGATCCACGTAAAAAGCTGCCAAGCCTGTGAGCGCTAGGATCCCCAGCCCAATCCAGAGCAGCAGAATCAATCCTCGCCGCAAGGTCTGCATTTGCCCCATCACAGTTGGCTTAAGGCTGCTCCTAATCTTAGCGGCACAGTCGGTAGGACAGGATCCCGGAATGAACCGGTCGGGGATCCCTTCCGGGTGGTGAGCCTGCTAGGCTCCTGGAGGAGTGATCCCGTGGGCCCGCAGGAGTTGCAGGAGTTGTTCAGCCCGTTGCTGTTCAGCCGCAGCTCGTTGGCTTTCTAGGGCAGCCCGCTCTTCGCCCGTCAGCAATACCTGCCCTTCCCGGTCACACCAGCGCAACCACTCGGTATTCACGCCCTCGAAGGATCCCTGCCAGAGGGTTAACCCCAGGCCGATATCCTCCAACCAAGTGGAGTCGAAGGGGACAAACTCACCCCCCTGTCGCCGGAAAAGGGCCAAGCTAGAGCCCTGCAATTCTTTCAGTTGGTGCAAGGGATCGTAAACTACGTAGTAGCTCAGACCAGCACGGGCATAGTCTCGCAGTTTGCGGCCCAATTCTTGCCCTTTCTTGTTGGAAACAATCTCGATGGCGACATCCGGGGGCTTGCCCATTTCCCAGACAAAGTAGGTGCGATCCTCCTTGCGCTCAAAACTGGCGGGGGGAGAAACCTCCAGGCTCACCATCACATCCGGTACCAAAGGAGGAGACTTGAGAGCATAAAAGAGTCCCACATTGGCTGTAGCCAAAAATGGAATACCCGGCTGGAACGAGGCATAGAGACAGCTCACCAGGAGGCGTTGTAGTTTTTCCGAGTAGAGGCTGTCCACAGGTTGATCATCCTCGATCACCAGGTCGCTGATATCGGGCGGATCCGGTTGGAGAAAGGTGTCCTCCTCCGGCACTGAGCTTTGCAGGGGCTTTGGGGGTGTAGAAACCACGGGATCCCTCTTGACTGACAATCAACCTGTGCATTCCTAGCGGTTCTGAGACTAGCCTACCGGCTGAGAAGTCTTCCGGGTTGGGGCCTGGGTTTGGGTCTAGCCTATCCCCTGTTGCACCGCCTGTACCAATCCCGCCGGCCCACCCTCCACCCGAACGACAGGGATCCCCACTTGGGCTTGCAATTCCTGCCAGGTGAGATCATCCAAAAAGCGCTCCCCATCCTTGAGGGTGACCTGGGGCAGCAGCAGCACATCATAGTCTGCCAAGTTGGGGACAGAGTGCAGGGCACGCAATACATCTTGCCCCGTCAGTAGCCCGGTCACTGTTAGGGTTTGTCCCCAAAACTGACTGGCAATGGGCAGCAGGGTGATCTGCAAATTGGGGATCCGGTTCATGCGCTGCACAATGGGCTGAAAGGCCTGCCCCACCGCATTCCCCACCAGCCACAGACCCTTCAGGGGGGCTGTCAACCCAGTGGGTAAACTCACCTGCTCAAACTGGCTCAAAAACAAGCGCAGGGATCCCACCCCATTACCCAGTTGCGGGTAATCTTCGTAGTGCTCCGCAGGGGGTAGCTCCCAGCCGGCCAGCAAATACCACTCATCCGCCAACCAAGCAAAGGTGGATCCCAGTTCTTGTCGAAACTGAGCCTGCAACCCCTCCACTTGCCGAATCACTTCCTGGGCCTTGGCTGCATCCACCGGCACGATCTCATCCTCGGGCGGGCGAAAGCGGGTTAAGCCCACGGGGACGACGGCTGTGGAAAGCACTGTCGGGATCCCGTCCTGAGATCGGTGAAAGGTGGCCAAATCCAAGAGGGTACGGGTGAGGTGGTCGGCATCATTCCAACCCGGGCAGACCACCACCTGAGCATGCAGCTGGAGACGGTGCTCTTGAAACCAGGCCAACTGGTCTAGGATCAACCCCGCCCGTGGGTTTTTCAGCAATCGGCTGCGCAGCTCTGGCTCGGTGGCATGTACCGAGACGTAGAGGGGCGACAGACGCAGACGGGCGATGCGCTCCCATTCAGCGGCGGGCAGATTGGTCAGGGTAAGGTAGCTACCGTAGAGAAAGCTCAGGCGGTAGTCATCGTCCTTGAGGTGCAGGGTAGCCCGCATTTCCGGGGGCTGTTGATCGATAAAGCAGAAGGGACAGGCGTTGGTGCACTGGATCAGACTATCGAAGAGGGCCGTTTCAAACTCCAAGCCCAGATCCTCATCCAGTTCCTTTTCCAGTGTCACTCGGTACAGGTTTCCGTCTGCCTGCAAAATCTCCAACTCCAGTTCTTCTTCCGTAATCAAAAAGCGGTAATCAATCAAATCTCGCGGCTGTTCTCCGTTGATGCGGACTAGGGCATCTCCCGGTTGGATCCCCACCGTTTCGGCCAGGGATCCCGGCAAAACAGCACGGATACGAGCAGGTTTGAGGCTGGCGCGAGACATGGCGGGGTAGAAGAAAAGCTCCGGTTCAAGAGAGGCATCGGGTATAGAACACCGGCGGGACTTATCCCAAACAGAAGAGAATCGCAGCTTCTAGCTCCGCTTGGCTTAAATCCGTTACAACGAAAACCTCCTGAACACTGTTCCCTTTGCGGGCAACCAGCTTGTATCCACCCCGAATTGGTACTGATACTCGCAACTGCAACTGCGGGATCCGCCCCCGACTCCGGGACAAGGCCCCTGGAGTAACGGTTTTAATACCCGTCTGCTGGGTCAACCGTTCCAAAACAGGAATCAACCCTGAAATATGGGTGGAGTGGTTCCAAACCAGGCGACCGGAAGGTTCAGACATCGTGACAACTCCCACCGCTAAGCTGCGCTGTAGCGGGGTCTTCTCAAATTCACAAATGAGAGTTGCTGCTTCACAGGACTCGTGTCCGAGTATCCTCCACAGCCAGCAAACGCCTGTCCCAGCGTCCGTTGTGCCCGATGCAAAAGGTTCTGTGCTGCATTCCAGTCTCGATCCATCTCCAACCCACAATGAGGGCAGCGGTGTACCCGCTCTGTCAGCGTCTTCTGCACTTGTTCACCACATCCCGAACATGCCTGGCTGGTACCGTTGGGATTCTCTGCCATCGCTATCTTGCCGCGTTTGACCGCCACTGCTTCGAGGATACGCAGAAATGCACCCCACGCCACATCCAGAATCGACTGAGCTAGTCGGGTTCTAGCCAGTCCTTTGATGTTCAGGTTCTCAAACACAATCAGGTCATAGGCACTGCAAAGCCAATGGGCCACCTGATAGTGAAACTCT
>NZ_JAFIRA010000082.1 GCF_022848905.1 Thermostichus vulcanus str. 'Rupite' | reverse complement strand
CTGTAACCGCGATCCTGAACCAACCATGGCGTCTCGGAAGCAGCATGACCAGCGTACCTATCGAATCGAATTCAAAATACACACGTACTGCTATGTCACCGATTAGTTTTGTCAGTCAACCAGCATCAACAGTCCGGGTGGATCCGTCTATTCCGGCATGGGTATCTACGACACGATGGAGTACATTCAGCCGGATGTGTGCACCATCTGTATGGGGGTGGCGGCCAGTATGGCGGCTTTTCTACTCTGTGCTGGGGCTCCGGGTAAACGGATGGCCCTTCCCAATGCCCGCATCATGACCCACCAAAGTTCTGGACGAGCGGCAGGTCAGGCGACGGATATTGAGATTCAAGCCAAAGAGCTGTTGTTCATCGACGAGCAGATTAACAAAATCATGGCGGATCGCACCGGCCAACCCTACGACAAGATCAAAGCCGACAATGACCGTGACTTCTACATGAGCGCAGCTGAAGCCAAAGCCTATGGTTTGGTGGATAAGGTGCTGGAGCGGCAGTTTTTGCCCAGTGATAAACGGGCCTAGAGGGTTACAGCTGTATCCCACAGGGATCCCAAAAAGGGGGATATGACTACGACCCCTGCCAGGATCATCGGCCTCACTGGGGGAATTGCTACAGGGAAGTCCACCGTTGCCCGAATCTTAGAACAGCACGGGATCCCAGTAGCCGATGCGGATCAGTTGGCCCGACAAGCTCTCGCGCTAGGATCCCCGATCCGAGAACGGGTGTTGCAGCGCTATGGAGCCGGTATTCAAACGCAGGCGGGGGATTTGGATCGCGGTCGGCTTGGGCAAATTGTTTTTGCGGATCCCACCGAAAGAGTGTGGTTAGAAGAGCAGATTCACCCGTTTGTAAAAACCCAGTTACAGCTTTTTTTGCAGGAACAGACCGGCAAGGGATCCCCAACGGTTTGTCTGATGATCCCTCTCTTGTTTGAGGCAGGCATGGAAGACTGGGTCAACGAAATTTGGGTGGTTACCTGCACTCCCGAACAACAACGACAACGCCTCTCGCAGCGGGATCCCCTGACAATCGATCAAATCGAGGCACGCATTGCCAGCCAATGGCCCTTGGCTGAAAAAATCCGGCGGGCTCATGTCGTCTTGGATAATTCTGGATCTCTATCGGAACTGCAAAGACAGGTGCAGCAAGCTCTGACGATTGCCCCACCCCAATGGGTCGGATAGAGTTACGGGTAAGGGATCCCCTCCTTTTTGCGCTATCTGTGGGTGGGTTGAGAAAATGTTGATACCGAATGAGCGGATACAGGCTAGGCCCGAGTCCGTGGGTCAGGGTGTTGAGGAGCTTGTCCAGAAAATCGCTGCCGAAGTTCTAAAGCAGCTGGATCCCTACCTACAGGAACAGTTGGGGACCTGCAAACCTCAACCCTCTCAGCCGGATCCGAAAATGGCTGAGCAAGCCCAAGCGCTAGCTACGGAACGGGAACGCAACCGCATTTTGCAAGGCCAACTGGATCTGATGCAACTGCGGCAAGAGAAACAACACCAGCAAATTCGCAGCTATGAGGCGGAGATCGAGCAGCTCTACCAAGAGAAACAGGTGCTAGAGCAGATGATACAAGAGTTGCCGGAAAGGTATCGCCGCCAGGTTCAAGCCCGCCTTCAACCGATTCGTGAGCGCATTGCTGCTATTCAAGCGGAAAACCGTCAACTACGGGTGGATCTCTACCACCTCAGCTACCATCTACACCACATGGAGCCAATGGATTCCCCCGGATGGAAAGTGCATCTGCCCCAATTTGCGGCGCCACACCGCCGGGATCCCTTGGCTTTGCCTGCTGTGCAGCCCCGTAGCACTGAGGCAACGGTAGAGTTGCAGCCTCATTCCTGAGCTTCAGCTATTCAGCTTTTATTGGGCAACAATGCGCACCAGACTGAGACTGCCACTTTCAGGGTTTGAGACCACCACCAAATTGCGCTCGGGGATGAACTCAATCCCTTCCGGCTCCAGTTCAGCAGCTCGATCCTGCCCAACGATGTCTGGATTGAGAACAACCGTATCCAGCAGTTGGATATTCTTGGGATCGGTGATGTCATGAATGGTGATGGCATCGGAGCGTTCGAGGGTCACAAAGGCCAGGGTACGGTCTTGGACCACACCAACACTCACCACTTCTGGTTCCGGGCCTTTTCTGTTGCAGCGCATTGGTAGTTTGGCAGCAATGGTGGCTTCTTCGATACTGTTGCCACTATCTCCCAAAAAGGCTCCCGTCTGGGCATCATAGACACTCAGGCTGCGGCTACCGTAAGGGCTGAGGGGCTTACCCGCGTGGGTTTGCTGGTTAACCGCGGTTAGGTTGTCTTCGTCAGCCGTCACCAGATAACGGCCATCGGGTGTGATAGCAATGCCATCCGGTTCGCGGGCGGAGGTAAATTCTTTCCGATCCCCCAGGTTGTAAGCGCTGGCACGGCACTTCCCTTCCCCTACTTTGTCTTCTATCAACCCCAGGCCAGTGCGGATCCCTGCATCGAAATTGGTAACGGTAAAGGCATCCGCCCGCAAAGGGGTTGGTAATTCGGCGGGAAGGTCAACGCGAGCGATGGCGTTATTCTCCTGTAGGGTGGCAACAATAAAGGAACTGTCGGCAGAGATACGCACGGTTTCCGGTTGCGGATCATGGGCAAAAAACGGGATCCCTTCTTTGGGGATAGGAACTTCCACCTGGCTCATCAGGGTCGGACCCTCACGCAAGTCGATGATGGAGAGGGTACCGGGACGATTTTCCAGATTGGTGAGATCTTCTTCGTTTTCCTCATCTTCGTTGGCAACCACTGCAAACTGGCCATTGGGGGCAATCGCTACCGAATCTGGACCCCGCCCCACCTCAACCTGACCGATGACCTTTAAATCCGGCAAAGATAAGGCCAAGACCTTGCCCGGTACTTCATCAAAGGTTTTCAGGTTGGCCTCGTCATCATCTTTCACGGCAACCAAGGCAAAGCTTCCATCCGGGCTGATGGCCACACCAGTGAACTCAGCGGCAGTGGAGTTTTTGGGAAGAAAAGCATCTGTCAGCTCATAGGTGCCCTGCACAGAAAGGCTGTCATCCCCAATCTTGACCAGGGTCACTGTGCTCCCCCCAACCACTACGGTGAAGGTGCCATCTTTGGCGACTGCTAGCATCTCTGCCCCACCCAGATCCGTCAGGGTGTCAATCAGCTCACCCTTGATGGCGGTATTTGCCGCACGGGTTTGGGCGGTAACCCCACTTCCCAGTCCCAGGCCTAATACCAGGAATGCGACGAGGATCCACTTCAGCATCATCCATAGGCTCCTTTGGCAGTGATGTCAGTTTGCTCCGTTACTTTACGCCCATTACGTTAAGTGCCGGTTAACTTTCCTCTGTGAGCTAGATGGAAATCACTGTGGCTCTAAACCTCCTCTACATCCTTCAGATCTTCCTGCCATACGCTGCGGTTTTGGGTGAAAGTCAGAATCCAAATCAATCTTCTGGCATCAACACGGAAAATAGAGCATTAACGAGTAAATCAAAGCAAAACAGAGCATTAGTGAGCTTGGGAAAGTTAAAGGATCAGGTAAGTGGACGGGGATCCCTAAGCCAATTCCTTGTCCAGTAAGGCTTTGCCAGTTTTGAGCCTAAGCAGTCGTTCTCAGGGAAAATCTTGACATATTCCAGAAAAAGGCAATAGATTGTAGATTCTGTGCAGAAATCCTGCGCTGTTCACATCTCGGTATCTGGGGGACTACTATGCCGACTTTGACTCGTTCTCCCTGGACACTGCGAGACAGCGAAAAGCTCTATCGCATCTCAGGTTGGGGGGATCCCTACTTTCGTATCAATGCTGCTGGTCACGTGGAGGTCACCCCACAAGGGATGCAACAGCAGGAACCGGGTATTGACCTGTATCAGCTTGTTACAGATTTGGTGGCACGCGGTTTGCAGTTGCCGCTACTGATCCGGTTCCCGGAAATTGTGGCGGATCGGATTGGGCGTATTTGTGGCAGCTTTCAACAGGCGATTGAGCGCTTTGGCTACCCGAACGTCTATCGAGGGGTCTATCCCGTTAAGGTGAATCAGCAGCGCCACCTCGTCGAGGAAGTGGTAAATCATGGGCGGGCTTATCACTTTGGCCTAGAGGCGGGATCCAAGCCGGAACTGTTGATTGCCCTGGCGCTTTTGGATACCCCTGAGGCGCTGCTGGTTTGCAATGGCTACAAAGACCGTGACTTTATTGAAACGGCCCTATTGGCCCAGCGGTTGGGACGTACGCCGATTATTGTCCTAGAGCGGCTGCAGGAGCTGGAGTTGGTGTTGGAGGCTGCCGACAAGTTGGGGATTGATCCCATCTTGGGGGTACGGGCCAAGCTGTCGGCGCAAGGGATCGGGCGCTGGGGCACTTCTGCTGGGGATCGGGCTAAGTTCGGCTTGACAGCTACGGATATTTTGCAGGTGGTGGAGCGCTTGCGGAAGGCGGGTAAGCTGCATTGCCTGCGGCTGCTGCATTACCACATCGGTTCCCAGATCTCAATGGTGAGCGTCCATGGGCGGGCTGTACGAGAAGCCAGCCAGATTTACATTGAACTGGTTAAACTGGGTGCCCCGATGGGTTACCTGGATATTGGCGGCGGCTTGGGCATTGATTACGACGGATCCCAGTCCACCAACCACTCCTCCCAAAGCTACAGCCTGGAAGACTACGCCGCGACGGTGGTGCAGACGGTGTTAACCACCCTGGAGCCCCACGGGATCCAGCCGCCGATTTTGGTCACCGAAAGCGGACGGGCTTTGATGTCCCATCAGTCGGTTTTGGTTTTTGATGTGCAGGATATCAATGCTGCCAGTCCCTACCCGATGCCAACCCAGTTGACCTCTGATGCAGAGGTGATCCAAAAGCTCAACCAGCTCTACTACGAGATCCAGCCCGACAGCCTGACCGCCGATTATCGCCGCTGCCAGGAACTGAAGGATGCTGCCCTACGCCAGTTCACGGAGGGATCCCTGAGTTTGCAGGAGCGGGCCCAAGTGGAACGGCTGTTTTGGAACTGCTCCGATAAAATTTGCACCTTGGCCTACGAGCAACACCAGGCAGGGCATCCCGTCTCGGTTGATCTGCTGGATCTCGACGAGATGTTGGCCAGCATTTACTACGGCAATTTCTCCCTGTTCCAATCTTTGCCGGACAGCTGGGCCATCGATCAGGTGTTCCCGATCATGCCGATTCACCGCCTCGATCAGGAGCCGCGCCAGTGGGCCACCTTGGCGGATCTCACCTGCGACAGTGACGGCAAGATCAACCGCTTTTTCGGCGATGATGGACAAATCACTTCTGTCTTACCTTTACACGACCCGGATGGGGAGCCCTACCTGTTGGGGGTCTTCCTGGGGGGGGCTTACCAAGAGATCTTGGGGGATTTGCACAACCTGTTTGGGGATACCAACGCTGTGCATATCCGCTCCCGTCCTGGTGGCTACCGGGTCTCTCAGGTGATCAAGGGGGACACGATCAGCGAGGTGCTGAGTTGGGTGCAGTACAACAGTGAAGATCTGGCAGAAACCCTCCACCATGCCACCGAAGCCGCTCTGCAGCAGGGGCAGATTAGCCTATCGGAGGCTCGTTCTTTGCAACGGCACTTTGAAGACAACCTGCGGGCCTATACCTACTTGCACTAGAGCCTGAACCTCGCAGTCCAATTCTTGTAGGATAAATCTCAACAATACTCAATAGGGATCCTAGCCTGCGGTCGGGATCCCTTTTTTCTGATGCCTTCTTTCCTTGGATTTGGGTATGGCCTCAGTCAGACCCATCTGGCTTTACGAAAAGCAGCGTAAAGCCCCCGGTTCCTAACCGGGGGATATAAGCGCACAGGCTGAATTTATTCAGCAACAGAAATAGTACATACAATAGTCCCCATGAAACGGGTCACCACGACACTCAAGC
>NZ_JAFIRA010000081.1 GCF_022848905.1 Thermostichus vulcanus str. 'Rupite' | reverse complement strand
ATTGAGATGCGGCAGACCCTGCCCGGGGGGAGCAGCCACCCAAGGCTGTAAATCCTGGGCCAAGCGTTCCACCAAAGCCACAGAGCGATGCTGACCACCCGTACAGCCGATGGCAAGGGTCAGGTGCAGGGCATCCGCTTCGCTGTGATTGCACATACAAAATCGCACGATCTGAGAGCTTTTGTCGTCGATGAGGTGTCAAAGCTCCATTCGGACCTGTTGATCACCTGGCGTTCGGGAGGTACCGGATTTTGTTGATCGCCAAAGCTCTTAGCGTGAACAAAGTGAGGATAGGCACCATCAAAGGAGTTTTCCATCAGGCGCAGACCAGCACAGTGCCAAACTTTATACTTCATAAAGCGTCAAAGTTTGTTCCCTAACTGACCCCAACAAAGATGGTGAAGCATCCAAAAAGAGGTTCATAATCGTTACAGCAGGGGGCCTGGTAGCCTGAAAGAGGATTGACATGCCCGGATCCCCAGTAGATTCAGCAGCCCAGAGGCGAATGCGAGCGAAGCCGATGAGAAAACCCGCGATTGTCTGTGTGGATGACGAACGCTCCGTATTGGCCAGCTTACGAGATCAATTGCGTCACTGCTTGGGGGCAGACTACCAAATTGAACTGGCGGAAAGTGGCGACGAGGCTTTTGAGATTCTGGACGAGCTGAGCCAACAGGGATCCCAGATTCCCATCATCATTTCCGACCAAATCATGCCGGGGATGAAGGGAGATGAGCTGCTGATCAAGGTGCATACTCTTTTCCCGGAAACGATCAAGATCATGTTGACGGGGCAAGCCAATGTGGATGACGTGGGCAACGCTGTCAATCGGGCCCGCCTCTACCGCTACATTGCCAAGCCCTGGCACGATATCGATCTCTGCTTGACGGTGAAAGAAGCCTTGCGCAGCTACGACCTGGATCGGGAGCTGACCCTCAAAAATCAGGCTTTGCAGGAGCTTAATGCCTCTTTGGAGGCCAAAGTCCGGGAACGTTCTGCCCAGTTGGAAGAACGCAACCGCCTTTTGGAGGAACAAAACCAGCAGATTGAACAACTCAGTTTGCTCAAAGATCAGCTGATCAGCACCGTTTCTCACGATTTGCGCAACCCGATTGGCTCGATTTTGGGAGTGTCCCGCCTGTTGTTGTCCTTAGAAGACCTGCGCAAAGACCCGGAACAGATGACTGGATTGGTTCAACAAATCCATCGCTCCGCCGAACGCATGTTCAAGTTGGTGAACGATTTGCTGGATCTCTCCCGCATCGAACAGGGCATGCCCCCACAACGGGAAGTTGTCAACCTGAGGGAATTGCTCAGCCAACAGGTAGAGAGTTTTCAACCTAATTTTCAGGCCAAGTCACTCCAGATCATTTTTGAGCCACCGGCTGCTAATCTGACCCTCACCGCCGATGCTACTGGCCTAAGTCAGGTGTTCTCTAATTTAATTTCCAACGCGATCAAATACACCCCTCAACAGGGATCCATCACCGTTTCCACCCAGATGCAGGAGAATCGGGTCGCCATCCAAATTGCCGATACGGGTATTGGCATTCCTTCAGAATCACTGCCTCTGTTGTTTACCAAGTTCTTTCGTGTGGACAATCCCAATCATCGGGCTGAGGATGGTACAGGCTTGGGATTGGCGATTGTGAAGGGCATTGTGGAGCAACATCAAGGGCAAATTCAGGTGGAGAGCGAAGTGGGCAAGGGTAGTGTTTTTCGAGTCGTTCTGCCTTTGGATCCCACATTGAATTCTTTCTAGGGGTTTGCTTCCTTCTTCTACGCAAAGAACAACCAGCTGTGGATCCTGCGTTGAGTCTAGCAATTCGTCTTCTTGACTGCTAGCAAATACAGTCTTCGTCTGCCAGTTTCTAGGACTTGGCAACGGGTCTGAGTTGAGTATAATCAGTGCCTAGTATACGGATCAGCACAAAAGAACACCTCGATTGGATTGAATCAAATGGTTTACACCTTTGAGATTATTGGCATTGCCCCCGCCCTAAACTTCTTTTGTCAGCAACAGGAGCTGGCACAACGGCCCTGTGGGGTGGAATACTTGGGCACAAGTCCCTGTACTCTGGATGCTTTGTTGGGATCCCTGGAGGAGGTACCGGCCCGACGGGGTTGGGACTTGGATCAATTGATCGACACCGTGATCCGCTTTTGGTGTAGTAACCCCGACTTGGTACAGTTGTGGCGCTCCCGCCTTCGAGATGCTGGAGGAGATGCTCTTTTGGTCTCGCGGGTGGGGCATATCCAGTCTTTGCAGCAAGAGTTTGAGTGGCTGCTCGGGCAGTGAATGCCTTTAGCAGGTAGGCTAAGGGCAGTAGTCCCTTCCCCATTTCCACAACTCATGAGCGACACTGTTTTTGGCAAGATCATTCGTAGGGAGATCCCCGCCCAAATTGTTTATGAAGATGAGACGGTTCTGGCCTTCAAAGACATTGCCCCGCAAGCCCCCGTCCATATTTTGGTGATCCCGAAGCAGCCGATCCCTGGCATCTCTCAGGCCAAACCCGAACACGAACAGTTGCTGGGACACCTGTTGTTGACAGCTCAACGGGTGGCTGCCGAGGCAGGTTTGCAGAATGGCTATCGGCTGGTGATCAACGAAGGACAGGAAGGTGGACAAACAGTGTTTCATCTCCACGTGCACGTTCTGGGTGGGCGTCCAATGGGCTGGCCCCCAGGCTAGGTCGTCAGGTTTGCCGTCCAGTCTCGGCCTCTGCGGGTACAATGCTGCCATTGAGGATAGCCAGCGGGCGAGGTCTAGAACTGATGGAGTGGCATGTGACCGATGCAGAAAGCCTGATGATTATCGATCAGGAGGTCGGCAAGCACGAGCTTTCCCCGGCTGAGTACGAGGTGGTTCGTCGTGTTATTTATGCCACCGCAGACTTTGAGTATCTGAAGTTGATTCGATTCTCCAATGAAGCTCTGCAGGCGGGGGCGGCTGCCCTAGCGGCCCGTACCACCATTGTGGTGGATGAGCCAATGGTACAGGTGGGCATAGCCTTGGCCATTCAAAACACCTTCTCCAATCCCATCTACTGCAGCAGCGAAGCCGTTACCCGTCCGCAAAAGGACAAAACTCGTTCTGCTTGGGGGCTAGAAACCCTCGCCCAACGTTATCCTGAGGCGATTTTCGTGATTGGCCAATCCCAGACGGCCCTTTCCAGCTTGGTGCGGCTGATTTTGGAGCGCGAGGTCGCCCCTGCTTTGGTGATCGCAACACCTGCGGGTTTTGTCGATGTGGTGAAGGCCAAACAGGATCTGGCGGATTCGATGGTACCCCACATTCGGACTGAGGGTCGTAAGGGTGGCCCAGCCGTGGCGGCAGCGGTGTTGGACAGTCTACTGGATCTGGCGTGGCATGCCTATGTGCGGGCGAGTGGGGCCGAGCACCCTAGCAAATCCACTACTTTGTAAAGCGCGGATTGCTTTCGTTCTAGCCTAAGGTCTGGGGCGAAGATTTCTGCTTGAATAAGCGCATGATTTTTGGAATCCTGCCGCTCACCCACAATCCCCTTCCTTCCGTGATCTCGGTCACTTATTCCTCCCCCTGGCATCGACAGGATAGGGATGCGCTGTACCTACTGCGGTTTTGAGGGCGTTTTAAGTTGATCCGGCTCTTCTGTGGTGTTAGAGGTTTACCCATGAAATATCCGGTTTTCTTCTGCTGTGGCAGCTGCATCCTTGGCCTAATCTTGACACAAGCAGCTTGGGGGCAAACCCAGCAGGACTCACTATTCTTCCAGAACTCTAATGGGAAAGACCTCAGTGGCCACGCTTTTCCCTATCCGGTGGCATCGGCTCGGGGATCCTCACGGTTGGAACCGACTACTATTCCGTCTATAACTCCGACCCCAAGTAGCCCGTATCAACACTGGCAACAGATCCATGCTCCGCAACCCGGATCTGGAGGGTTATGGGAGGCCACATACAGCCCAACCCAGCAGGGATCCGATTGGATTGAGGAACTTTTGGAGGATCTGCCCTTTGAGCTGGAGCAGGGAGGGATCAGTTTGGGCCAGAACAGTCCCTTTTTCCTCCGGCCTGATGGCTTGGTGTATCGGCGATCCTATTGAAGGAAGTTGAGGGAATCAACTCTGTAGGATCTGCCCGATCAATTGGGTGGGATCTGGGATGACTCAATGACTCAATCCAAAGATCAAAGTGATCGGGATGATCCCGTGAACATCAATAGTGATTGCCCACTTTGCGATGATGAATAGCAGTCAGAGCATCCAGGTTGGAGACCCGGCCTGCTTCTAAGGTGCTGTAAACAATCCAGTGATCGCTGGTTTCCATGCGGCTGGCCACCCGGCATTCCAAGTAGGCCAAGGCATCGGCCAAGATTGGGGATCCGTTGGCGGCAGGGTAGGTTTTGACCCCAGCAAAGCGGTCGGCCCCCGGTGGAAAGCGCTTCAGAAAGTGCCGCATCAATGTCTGATAATTATCCTCCTGCAACACATTCAAAACAAAGGTATCCCCCACCTGTAAAAAGGACTCAATCGCCCGATCTTTGGCGACAGCGATGGTGATCCCCGGTGGCTCGCTGCTGGCTTGGGCCACCCAGGAGGCCAACATGGCGCTATGGGCTTGCCCCTTTTGGGCAGTGATGATGTAAAGGCCGTTGCTAATCCGGCCCAAGGCACGATCCAGATCGGCATCCAAAGCCTTCATCTGTTGAATGCTGCGATCCCGGGTTAGCCATTGTCCTAGGTCGGTACCGGCTTCCTCACACAATTGCAACAGGGCCTCGCTAGGGGGCTGCTTGAGCAGTATTGGGGCAAAGGCTTCTTTGGCACCGATTTCCTGGAGGGTGTTGCGACAGAGATAGACCGACTCATCGTCCTCTCCCCCGGATTCAAACAGGCCAAAGCTTTGTTTGCTGTGGGTGGCTGCCAGCAGGGTTTTGAGCAACACTTGGGTCGCTGCGGCATCTGGCCCGGATTGGGGGGGCATTCCCACCACTACACCCATGGCCAAGTTCATCAGCTCCCGCACCTCATGGGCATCCACCAGTCGAAAATCCACCAGTTCTGCCTGTACCCCCGTTTTTTGGATCCCATGGGCAATCGCTTGGGCTAAGGCTTCCGCCTGGCCATATCCCGACAGATAAAACACAGCCACCATTCGCTCGGCCTTGGCTTGCTCTAGGCTCCAGGTGCGGTATTGCTCCACCCAATCAACCAGGTGATGGCGCAGCAGGGGGCCGTGGCCAGTGGCAATAGCAGCAATCGGGGGTAGGGCCTCCATGCGCTTGAGGGCCGATAAGACAGAGCGGGCGTTCGGCCCCATCAGGCAGTCGTAGTAGAGTTTGTAGTCCGATTGCAGCAGGTGGGGGTGCTCATCCCAGGCAAAGTCATCGCAGTAGTGCATCCCAAACACATCGCAGGTGTAGAGGATTTGGGTGCCGTGGTCGTAGGTGAGGATGGTGTCCGGCCAGTGCAGGTTGGGGGCGGAGACAAACTCCAAAACATGCCCCTTGCCCAAGTCCAATCGGTCGCCATTTTTCACCAGCAGCCGCTCGAAGGGCTGATGCACCAAGTCTTCTAGGAACTGCACCGCCACCTTAGAGGCGACCACGGTGAGGTGAGGGGCAATCTCCAACAAATCCTTCACCAATCCACTGTGATCTGGCTCGGTGTGGCTGACCACCAAGTAATCGATCTCGGCTGGATCCAGGATCCCGTGCAGAAGATCTAGGTACAACTGGCGAAACTTCTCGTGGGAGGTATCGATCAAAGCCACCTTCTCGCCCCGAATCAAAAAGGAGTTGTAGGTGGTGCCGTTCTCTAGGGCAAATTCAATGTCGAAACGATCCCGATCCCAATCCTGGGAACGAATGGCGAGGGTATCGGCCCCAATAGGCAAGGTCTGTAGGGTGAGATGAGCTTGGGCTGAACGCGGTTCGACGGTGATAGTAGCCATGCTCCCTCTGGATTCATGAACGACTGGGTTACAGTTTTGATCTCAATGTAACCGAATGTTATGAGACATCGTCCTTATCCTGTTGGGTTGCTCAATCGGGATCCCTGATGATGCCTATTGACTTAATCCTGTAGCTGCGCTTCCTCTTACGAAAACCAGCGTAAAGCCCCCGGTTTCTAACCGGGGGATATAAGCGCACAGGCTGAATTGATTCAGCCGTGGTGTGGGTCGTTGATGTATTCCAACACCTTTCCAACCGAATGCCGATAATG
>NZ_JAFIRA010000080.1 GCF_022848905.1 Thermostichus vulcanus str. 'Rupite' | reverse complement strand
CAAAAGCGGCTGAATCTCAATGGTGAAACCATCACCATTCGCATCCCGCCCGGAGCTAAGCAGGGCAGTCGCATTCGGGTCAAGGGCAAGGGGCAGGTGAGTCCCTTTGGCGGTCAGCAAAGGGGCGATCTCTATCTCAATCTGGAGCTTCCGCCTCATCCCTTCTTTCAGTTCGAGGGGGATGACCTCCTTTGTGAAGTTCCGATCGCCCCCGATGAAGCAGTGTTGGGGGCCACTGTTGAGATCCCCACCCCCACAGGCAAAGTTCAGCTCAAGATTCCACCTGGGGTCGAGAGCGGCCAGATTCTGCGGCTGCGGGGGCAAGGTTGGCGGGATCCCAAAGGTCAGCGCAGCCATCTGCGGGTACGCCTCAAGGTAGTTAGCCCGAAAGCACTCACCCCCCAAGAGCGGGAACTCTACGAAAAGCTGCGTCAGCAGCGGCAATGGGATCCCCGTCGTTCACTACAGGAGGTGCGTCTATGAGCTTAGCGATTGTGCGAGTGGAAAAGCGGCTCTACACCCTAGAGCAAGCCACCGAAGCCGCCCAATTGCCCCTACATTTATTGGAATGGCTGGTCGAGCAGGGATTCATTGAGTTAGAGAGCCAATGCCTCGCTCCACAACAACTGCGGCGGCTGATGCAAATGCAAAGACTACATCGGGACTTGGGCCTCAACTGGACAGGTGCAGCTATGGTGCTAGATATGGCCCAGGAGATTGCTCAACTGAAAGCTCAGTTGCGGGTTTACCGAGGCTTTTAAGTTCTCTGGGATTGAGGATCCCGCGATCTAGCCACATCAGTGATAGATGCTCTAGCAACTTTTGCTCAGGGGGCGCTAGCGCAGACCCTCTGGCATCCAAAACCCCCCGAGGCCAAAGCCAAACCGCAGGATCCCGAATAGTCCAATCAACCCAAGGCCGATCCCCATCAGCACATCGTCTTGAGTCGTGAACCGCAGTTGGGTCAGCCAAGTGCGGGGCGCCACCCCAAATGCCCGCAGCTCCATCGCGTCGATTACCTCCTCTCCCGTCAGGATGGAGCGCATCGTCACTGGCACCAGCAAAGGCGCTAGCCGCAACAACCGGGCCGGGATCCCGCCCTTGAGGTTGTCTACCTCATAGCCTCTCGCTCGTTGGGCATCTACCACCGTGCTGAGGTCACGGGCAAAGCTGGGCAAAAACCGCAACGCCAGATCCATGGTAAAGGCGACTTTGTCAGAAGCCCCCAGGCAGCGGAAGGCCACCCCGTAGAGGTTGGGATCGAAGGTATAGGGCATCATCAAGGCCAGAATGGCCATCGATAGCATCCGAAAAAGCTGAGTGACGGCAAAAAACAGCCGAACGGCTGTGATCTGTAGGGTGTACCAACCGAGGGGAATTGAAACAATCGGGTCTGAGGTATCTTCTAGCACAGAGGCCGGCCCCCCTCGCCCTCCCACCAGCACATTTAACCCGACGATGCCCACCAGCAAAACCAGAATAAAGAGCCAGGCCCGCCCGATATCCTGCCATTCGATACGGGCCATGCTGTAGAGACTGAGATTAAAGAGAAACAGAGGCAGAATCAGCCGCAGATCCCAGATGCCCAGTAGCGTTAGGCTGGCGATGACACAGGCTAGGTAGATGAGTCGGGCCCGGGGATCCAGTCGCTGGATGACCGTCGAGCGAGGTCGATATTTCCAGGACACCAGCATCAGCGACCTCGCTGGGTTTTTACCGCCGCAAAGGCCACCATCAACACCGGCAGCAGCACCACCGTGACCACGAGGTTGCCCAAAAAGGCCGGGGTAAAGTAACCTACCAGAGCTGTGTTAATTGTGATACCACTGACTAAAATTTCCACCAGCGAGGCAAATAGCATCCCCACGGCCACCCCCAAGATGCCCCAGCCGATGGCCATGAAGATCTGGGCCCGGTTGCGATAGTCGGTGATCATCAGCATGGCCAGCCCTGGGATCATCCCCATCAGTCCATTCCCCACGCTCCAATTCCAGAAGAAGCCCCAACCCGTCAGCATATCCCCCAGGGTGTTGCCGATCAGGCCCGAGAGGAACCCCACCCAAGGGCCAAAGGCAAGACCAAAGAAAATCAACACCGCCACGGCAGGTCGAAAGGTGATGTTGCCAGCAGCGGGCAGGGGCACCAAGTTAGTCAGCAAGGAAAAGGCACCGTACAGAGCAGCCCCGATGGCGCTGTAGACCACCTGGCGGGTGCCAAAACTCCAGAGCTGGGGGGAATTGAGTGCGGTCATAATCAACTCTCCTAGTGTGGATAAAGGGAACAAACCATCCAGATCAGCAACCAAATAACCAACAAAAATAACCAACAAAATGACAAACGTGACGGCCTTAAGTTCAGCCCTGTTTGGGAACTATCCGGCTTGGGTTTGGCCATTGGGTCAACCTCCGAATGGGGTTTCGTCCACATAGGCAGCCAGTGCCTCCGCCGTTAAGAAGGATCCCGTGCGGGGCCACAGATCCAGGTTGAGCTGGAGCAAGGAGCTGGGCCGTAACCGACAGCGCTGCAGCGTGTCCAAATCCTGGGAGATCTCAAGTGGGGATCCATCCGCCTGAATGCGACCCTCGGCAAATAGCAGCACCCGATTGGCATAGGTCAGGGCCAGGTCAATGTCGTGGGTAATGAACAAGGTGGCAGCAAAATGGCTGGAGGCTAGCGAGGCTTGGCTCGCTCGGGATCCCAACAGGGCATCCATAAATCGAGTGTAGTTGGCAAAATCCTGTCCGGCTGTGGGCTCGTCCATTACCAAGATCTGAGATCGCATAGCCAGCACCGAGGCGATGGTGGTGCGTTTTTGCTGGCCAAATGACAGAGCTAGGGGAGAATAGTTTTCCAGCCCGGTCAGGTTCAGGGTATGGCTGCTGGCGGTCACGCTCTGGCGCAGCGCATCTGGAGAAAAGCCCAGGTTGCTAGGGCCAAAGGCCAGCTCCTGCGTTACTGTCTCGGCAAAGAGCATGTGGGTGGGGCTTTGAAACACGTAGCCCACGGTGCGGGCCACCTCTGCCACACTAAGGGAGCGGGTGTCCTGCCCCTTCACCAAAACCCGACCACTGCGGGGTTTAAGCAACCCTACTGCATGTTTGATCAGGGTGGATTTGCCCGCCCCATTGGGGCCAAGGATGGCGATTTGCTCCCCCCGTCGGATTGTGAGATTGATATCAAACAGAATCTGGGGTGAGTCGGACTCGTAGGCAAAGTTGACTTGCTCGAAGGCCAGTAACACCTCCTGCTGGGGTAAGGCGGGGGGTGGCAAAGTTGGAGGTTGCGGGATCCCGTTGGCTTTCACCTGTTGCACCACCCAGCTAGCGGGCAGTTTGACCTTGTGATAGTCGGCATAGTGGGAAAACCGCTCGGCGGATCCCAAATACTCGACGCGGCCCGCTTCCATATACATAAGCTGGTCGGGGGCCAACATCAGGGCATCCTCGACGCGATGCTCCACCAGTAGAATGGCTACCCCTTCATCTGCCAGTTGCCGCAGGATCCCCAAGACCTCAGCAGCAGAAGCCGGATCTAAGCTGGCCAGGGGTTCATCCAGCAACAGGAGGGTCGGCTGCATTACCAATAGGCCCGCCAGAGCCACTTTTTGCTTTTCACCCCCCGACAGTTGAAAGGTTTGTCGAGATAGCAGATGCTCGATCTTGAGCTGACAGGCCACCCTACGAATGCGCTCAACAATGTCTGAACGGGGCAAACCTAAGTTTTCGGGTCCAAAGGCGATTTCGCTGAAGACGTTGCTTGCAACAATCTGTCGCTCGGGATCCTGCAGCAGGGTGCCAATGGTCTGGGCCACCTGTATCAGGGAAAGCTGCGCCACCTCCTGTCCATTCACCCAGACGTTGCCCTTGCGGTCGCCTCCGTAGCTGCGGGGGATAAGGCCGTTGATGCAGCGGGCCAAGGTGGTTTTGCCACAGCCACTGGATCCAGCCACCAGCAGGATTTCACCGCGTTTGAGGGTCAGAGAAATATCGCGCAGGGCCGGCTCGGGTCGGGAGTGATACCGGAAGGAGAGACCCTCCACCACTAGAACCGGATCATGGCTCATTCCAACAGGCTCACAGGGCACAAGAGGGGTGCAGGGGATCCCGACACACCTTGGATGATACCTGACAACTTACTCAGGAATGCCGGGGAAAAAGGTGTGACCTTATACGAAAAAACATACGAAAAAACCTTTGCTGGGGGAGAGCACAGGTGAGTTTGGGGTTGAGTAGCGCCGGTTCCCAACGCCAAAAGCCGTAAGCCTTTGTTACGGATATTGATAGCAGCGTTCACGTCCCTGTCATGCCTCTGCCCGCAATGAGGGCATTCCAATGAGCGAACATCTGGGCCCATTTTTTCGAGCGGCAGCAGTGTGACACTTCCGACCTTGGGCAGCATCAGCTTGGCATCTTCCAGCTGGACGTTTTGAGGGTACGGAATTAACTGACGCCCGTGCTTGCTCTTAATAGGCTTTAAGAGGCTTTGCAGGGGGTGGCAAGATCCCCTTAACTTGGGCACCGTACGGGGGCATCGTACAACCTCCTCAGCACCCCTGGCTCTCATCCTGACGCACGGGAGAGCGCAGGGCTTCCCGCCGACCAGCTAAAAAAGTGCCTCGATTCCGGATCCCTAGCTATTGGAACCCTCGGAACGGATCCACAAATCACGCCACTCAAAAATTTTATACAGGAGGATCCCGCACTTAACGGGCAACACAATCCAGTCGCTGTGGGCACTTCAACGTTCATGGTGGTGGAGAGGATGGCACTGAACCCGCAGGGTGCTGTTGCAACACCTGCTTGAGATAGCGCCCCGTATGGGATCCCGGCCATTCCGCTACGGCTTCCGGGGTGCCCACCGCGATGATCTGTCCACCACGGTTGCCCCCTTCTGGCCCCAGATCAATAATCCAATCGGCACAGCGCAGGATATCCAAATTGTGCTCGATCACCAGCACCGTGTTGCCGGTATCCACCAGCCGTTGCATCACATTCAAGAGCTTATGCACATCGTAAAAAGACAAGCCTGTCGAGGGTTCATCCAGCAGATAGAGGGTTTTACCGGTGGAGCGGCGGGCCAGTTCTGAGGCCAGTTTCACCCGTTGTGCTTCTCCCCCGGAGAGGGTGGGAGCCGGTTGGCCCAGCTTGATGTAGTCCAGACCTACATCCGCTAGAGTTTGCAGGATCTTCGCCGCCGGCGGCAGAGCACTGAAAAAGTCTACCCCCTCTCCGACGGTCATGTTCAGCACGTCCGCGATGTTTTTGCCCTTGTACTTCACCTGCAGGGTCTCGCGGCTGTAGCGGGTACCCCCACAGACATCGCAGGTCACATACACATCCGGCAGGAAATTCATTTCAATGACGTTCACCCCCTGCCCTTTACAGGCTTCGCAGCGCCCCCCCTTGACATTGAAGGAAAAGTGCCCGGATTGATAGCCTTTGGCCTTGGCATCCAGGGTTTGGGCGAAGGTTTGGCGGATCGGGTCGAACAGGCCGGTATAGGTGGCGGGGTTGGAACGGGGGGTGCGGCCAATGGGGGATTGATCAATAACAATCACTTTGTCGATGTGTTCGATGCCCTTGAGTTCCCCCATTTCCGCCGGTTTGGGCACCTTCTGGCCCAGATGGTGTTGCAGGGCAGGGTAAAGCAATTCATTGATCAGGGTGGATTTACCCGAGCCGGAGACTCCTGTTACACACACCAATTTACCCAGGGGGATCTCCACATCGATGTGCTTGAGGTTGTTTTTGTGGGCATCGGTGAGTTTCAGGGAAACCGCTTTGCCAGCTCGCCGCTGCGCTGGGGTAGGAATCTGCACTCGCCCCGAGAGGTAAGCCCCGGTGATGGAGCGTTCTGAGGCCATCACATCCGCCAGGGATCCCTGCACCACCACTTCGCCGCCGTGGATCCCTGCCCCTGGGCCAATATCCACAATGTGATCCGCCGCCCGGATCGTTTCTTCATCGTGTTCCACCACGATCAAGGTGTTATCCAGATCCCGCAGGCGGAAGAGGGTATTGAGCAGCCGTTCGTTATCCCGCTGGTGCAGGCCGATGGAGGGTTCATCCAAGACGTAGAGTACGCCGGTTAGACCGGAGCCGATTTGGGTGGCCAGCCGGATCCGTTGGGCTTCCCCGCCGGAAAGGGTCATGGCCGGACGGGCTAACGTCAGGTAATCGAGGCCCACATCCACCAAAAACTGCAACCGGGCCTTGATCTCCCGCA
>NZ_JAFIRA010000079.1 GCF_022848905.1 Thermostichus vulcanus str. 'Rupite' | reverse complement strand
GAACTGCTCCCACACGTTGCTCGCAGAGCGACGTTGGATAACAGTAGTCATGATTGGGTACGAACTTCCCGTAGGGAAGCGCGAAGATTTACACCCTAAGATTAAGTGATCCGTTAAGTTTCGTCAATCCTTCCTTCTTTTCCTGAGAAGTTCCCATGTCAACACCTGAGTGGATCTTGGGGATCCACACCACAACCCCCGTTTTGGGCTTGGCGCTTTTGCCGATTGGGGAAGATCCTGGGCAAGGTTACAGCCAATGTTGGGTTTTGGAGCGGCAGATGGCAGCTCAGCTCCATCCTTGCTTAAAAAAGTTCCTAGCCTCTCAGGATCAGCTACAGATTGCGGCCATTGCAGTGGCTGTAGGGCCGGGTAGCTTCACGGGCAGCCGTTTGGGGGTGAGCGTAGCGCGGCTATTGGGTCAACAATTGCGGATCCCGGTATTCGGCTATTCGGCATTGGCGGCGATCACCCGTCAGGTTTGGCAGGATCAGGGATCCCCCCCAGATCCCTTAACGGTGGCTGTGTACATGGATGCCAAGCGGCAGGAGTGGTATGGCGGGGTGTATCGAGTTGAGCGAGAGCAAGTTTCAGTTCTATTGCCGGATCAGATTTGGTCTCTAGAAACTTGGGGACAAGCCCTGGAAAACTGGCCTGAAGCACAGCAGGTGGATGCTGCTGTTTTTACAGATCCCGTGCCAGTGCTGGCTTTGGCGGAATTGGCCCGGAAAGATTATTCGGCTGGCTTGCGCCCTCTATGGCAAGAGGTGCTGCCCGTTTATGGCCGTCAACCGCCCATTGATCCGCAGGTGCTGAATCGGAGTGCCCCATTGCCACGGTAAGATTGGGAAGTCTACGCAACGGATCCCCTCGCCGACATGATCTCAAGCAACGATTTGCGCCCTGGTACCTCCGTCGAAATTGATGGAGCCCCCTACAAGGTGATCGATTTTCTGCATGTGAAACCCGGTAAGGGAGCGGCCTTTGTACGCACCAAACTCAAAAACATGCAGACTGGCAACGTTGTGGAGAAAACTTTTCGAGCCGGTGAAACTCTGCCTGCTGCCACGATTGAAAAGGTGGATATGCAGTACCTCTATGCTGAGGGGGATAATCTGGTGTTCATGGACATGGAGACCTATGAGCAAGCCCCAATTACTGCCGCCCAAATTGGGACTTCCGTGAAGTATTTGAAAGAAAATATGGAGGTGGCGATCCTGCGTTGGAATGGGCAGGTGATCGATGTGGAATTGCCCAATACCGTCACCCTAGAAGTGGTTGAGACGGATCCCGGTGTGAAGGGAGATACCGCCACGGGGGGAACCAAACCGGCCAAGCTGGAAACCGGTGCCGAAGTGCAGGTGCCCCTGTTCATTAAGGTTGGGGAACGGATTCGCGTCGATACTCGTACCGATAGTTACCTGGGCCGTGAATAGATTCGGTTGATTTTGCCGCTGTGGACAGGTGATGAACTAGGAGTGAACCTTCCCTTGGATGTTGTTAATTGGCAAGAGATTCGGCTTTTGCTCTCCGCCCTAGACGAGAGTTCTATCACTGAACTGACTCTGGAGCTGAAGGACTTTCGCCTCACCCTGCGCAAAGGGATCCCCCCGACTGCTGGGGTGACCCAGTCGGTTAGCCCTCCCCCTGACCCGGTTGCCACTACTCCTAGTCCCCCTCCCTCACCTGCCCCAGCTGAGGCAGCACCTGCCGGTCGTAAGCCCACCCCCAGCCATTGGGTGGATGTGACGGCACCCATGGTGGGAACCTTTTACAGTGCGCCAGCTCCGGGAGAAGCCGATTTTGTCCGCATCGGTGAGCGGGTGAACAAGGGCCAAACCCTCTGTATTATCGAAGCCATGAAGCTGATGAACGAGCTGGAAGCTGAAACAGCAGGAGTCGTGACCGAGATTTTGGTGAGCAATGGGCAGCCGGTGGAATTTGGTCAGGTGTTAATGCGTCTGGATCCGACTGGATAACCATCAGAAATTGGCGGCTCAGAAATTGGCAGAAAAATAGCCCATCTGCCTTAAAAGACACCTTTGTTCTCCTCTAGGGAACAATAGGCTAGAGTACGGCGTAAATGCTGAGCTAGGAGCCCAACTCAATGCCCCCACGCTCCTCTTCTCCTTCCTCCGGTTCTACCCCATTTCCGTTTCTTGAGGCCAAAAGTGCCGCTTCCGCCGATGAGCTTGAGTCTAGCCTGCCCCTTGGACAGCGATTGGTACGGGCGGGGTTACTTTCCCAATCCCAATTGGCTCAGGCTCTGCGGGAACAGCAGCAAAACCATCTCAAGTTGGGGGAGGTGTGTCTGGAGCGGGGTTGGCTGCAGCTGTCGGATCTCTATTGCTTTATTCCCAGTCAGGCTCTATCTCTGGGGGAGATCCTGGTGGCATTGGGCTACCTGGATTTTGAGCAATTACGGGTGGCTCTGGCACAGCAACGGCGCTATGGCCGAAAACTGGGGGAGATCTTGACCTGGAAAGGCTGGGTACAGCCGGCAATTTTGGATCACGCTTTGGATGTGCAGGTGCAGTTGCAGCAGCTGGCCTCCCCCAATGCTTGGGAAGCCTTGCAACCCTTCTTGGCAGCTGCCCCGCAACCTGTGCTGCCATTGACTCCGGCAGTGCCTGAACCTGTGGACTCTGTGGATCCCCTACAGGTCATTCAAATTCAAGCGAAAACTCCTGCTCCCCCCACGCCTGCTCCTGCCCCCTATCGAGAAAAACCGACTGAAGGACTCCTGTCTGAAGACTCCCGGAGCCCTGGGGAACGGGAAGCAGCCAAAGACCCTCACCCAGCCGCCGAATCTGGGGTATCTCGACTGAATCCTCAGGGGCTAGCTCCTGACTCCCTCTTTGCTCCCGAGCCGCAACCGACGACCATCGCCGATTACCGCAAACAGGTGGAGGCTCTCAAATTACAGCTTCACCTGCAGGAGCAGGAGTGGGACAACATCCTGTCCAACATGAACCAGCAGATTGCGGATTTTCAAAGCCAGTACCAACAGCGGATTCAACAATTGGAAGCCACCATTCGTCGGCAACAGGCGGAGATTCAGCAGCAGGCAACTTTGCAGCAAGATTTGGCGGTTTGGCGGGCACAACTGCAACGGCTGGAAACGGAGCTAGCCAATGCCCGCGCTGCCGAGCAAAAGGCCCAACGTCAGCTACAAACTCAGCAGGATTGCTATCAAGCAGAATTGGAACAATTACAGGAGCAAATCCAGATTCTGCAAAAACGTCAGCTGGATTCTGTGCCCACTCATTTTGTGGCTGATTTACAAGCGCAGCTTGAATCTGCCCTGCAGCAGGTACAACACCTCCAGTCGGAACGGGACAGGTTAGAGGTGCAACTTTTGCAAGGGATCCCTCAAGCCATCACCTCGGTTCCCGTAGCTCCGGCAGAAGAACACCCTAGCAGGACGGAGCCCTTGGAACTGACCCATCTGCAAGCCCAGGTAGCCAGCCTACAAGAGCAACTGTTGAACTCGTCGGCAGCTCTGCAATCTTGGGAAGATCGCTATGCCCGGTTGCAGCAGGAATATGACCAGCAAAAGGCTCAGCTGCAACAGTTGCAAACAGAAATCACTTCGCTAACCACCACCAATCGGGAATATGAAGCACAAATTGCCCGGCAGGAGGAGCACCTACAGCAAAGCCAAGCTCAAATTGCACAAATGACGGCAGAACGGGCGGAAATGAATCAGCGCATAGCCGAGCTAGAGGGATCCCTGCAAACTCGCCAGGAAGCTTTGAAACAGGCCCAGCAACAGATGAAAAACATGGGATCCCGCCTCAGAACTCTGCAGGAGCAGCAAGCCAACCTGACGGTGGAACTGCAACATGCGCAGGAACTGCTGGCCGCCTATCGACAGAGCCTGGAATTGCTACAAGAGGATTTGAAAATTCAGCAGGATCAGAACCGTCTGTTGCAGGTGAGCTACGAACAGCAAAAACTGATTGCCGAGGCAGCCCGAGCGGAACTGGAAGCTACCGGCGCTCCTGTTGGCCCTGCTGGGGAACGGTCTTTTGGGTTGCGGCCACGACCCAGCCGATCAGAAGGTGCTGAGGAAATACCTAGTGGAGGGGAACTGCTCCTCACCCCTGACGAGAATACCTTGCCGGATCCCCTGTTGGCGGAACTCACCCCTTGGGCACGCCACCTCTTCCAGAACTTGCAGGAGGCAGGCTTGTTGGATCGGCCACAGATCGAGCAGATTCTCACCACTTGGCGACAGTCGGGGGGTAAGTTGACGGCGGTGATCGGCGAGTGTACCGGCTTGAAGGCGACCACCATCAAATTTTTTGCCGATGGCGGGTACTCTGCACGTTTGTCTGGCTGTCGGCGGGTGGGGGAATTTCTCAAGGCTGCCGATTTGATCGACAGTACGGCACTGGAATCTTTACCGTCGATGGATGGGTCGGATCACTGGGGGGATTCCTTGGTAGAACAGGGCTTATTGCGGCCTGAAACCGTTCAGTATTTCCGCAAGCATTTCCTACACCCTTCTGCCGGTGAGGTGAGTAGCTTTCACTCCTATGTCTGAGGTTGTCCGGTCGAGGAGGGTCTTGCCCCCAGTCCACATCGTTGGGCAGGAGATGGCGGTACGTTTGCTGATGGCAGCCTTACAGAAGAGCCGGGTGACCTCCGCCTATTGCTTTTTGGGGCCACAGGGGGTAGGGCGAAGTTTGCTGGCCCGTTGGTTTGCCCAGGCGCTCCTGTGCGAGTCCTGCTCAGGGATCCCTTGTGGGCAGTGCTCCAGTTGTCACTGGTTGCTGGTGGGTCATCATCCCGATCTCCATTGGGTGAGTCCTACCTACCTGCATCAAGGCCGCCTGGTGGCAGCTAACTCAGAAGAAGCACAAACCCTGCAACGGCGCTCCCCACCCCAAATCCGCTTAGAGCAAGTCCAGGCTGTGGCACGGTTTTGTGCCCGCCGGCCGATTCGGGCCCAATGCTCGGTGGTGGTGATGGAGGGCTGTGAAACCTTAGCCGAAAGTGCGGCCAATGCGTTGCTGAAAACCCTGGAGGAACCAGGCTTAGCGCATATCATCCTCATTGCTCCCCAGGCGGCCTCCCTGTTGCCGACGCTGTTGTCCCGTTGTCAGATGGTGCCGTTTCGCCGCCTCAGTCCAGAAGAGGTGGAGCAGGTGTTGTGTGGGTTGGGCTACGAAGAGTTGGCAGGGATCCCCAGGGCAGAACTGATTGCCTTGGCTCAGGGCAGTCCCGGACTGGCGTTGGTGGCTCACAAGCAACTGCAAGGGATCCCACTGGAATTGCTTCAGGATCTCAAACGTTGGCCCCATTCTCTCCAACAGGCCTTGGAGCTGGGCAAAGCCGTGGCTACCCATTTGGATGTGCCGACACAACTGTGGTTGATCGACTATTTGCAGCAGCATTTTTGGGTACAGGGATCCCGTCAGTCGATCCAGAAATTAGAATGTATTCGCCGACAGCTTCTGCAATTTGTACAACCCCGCCTCAGTTGGGAGGTTAATTTGGCTAGTTCAAACGCGATGATCAATCCCTGAATCAGAGGTTAGCCATGCGTAAGCCTCCCACCTGCAAGATGGAACAAAAGTATCGCATTCTCGTCAGTGGGTCTGAATCTAACTGGGCACAGGATTACGAGCGAAGTCTGATTTCTGCGGAGATGCAGTTTCCCAGGAAAGGAGACATCACAGTCACCGCGACCCATGCAAAAAAACATCTTTGCTTTTCATAATGAGTCGCAGCCCACCGCTGTCCGCTGCAGCCCAGGTTTAGGCGGCAGCGATGTCACGGTCTCATGAACTCTGCTGTATGTGGAGTCCGCCAAGCGGACGGCCATCGTAATCGAAAATGGTATCCGCAAGGAAGAGCAAGCCGTTCACGGCAGCTGCGAATTGAAACAAAAACTCCTCAATCGTGCCCTCATCGTCGAAGTCTGGTGTGATGACGCAACCACAAACAAGCCGAACGTAGTGGATGCGAGTCAGCACATAAATCAACTGGTCTCTGTCCGGGATGATGTGCTGTGCAAAGCTCGAGAATCCCTTGAGGTGCTGCTCGACCTGATGCTCGGGCATGAAATTCATAGTGACCTGCCCAGCGGCCAGCGTGAAGCGAACGCCAGTCGCCACTGTCCCCTCACTGAGGTCTTCGTATGACTGGATGCTCCCAATTCGGTCGAACAGGCGTGAACCCATCATCGAAGGGTCGGCGATGTAAATGGCTGCATTGCCTGGCATATGTGTGGATCCCCCTAACGCTCCCCTTTACGGCGGCAAATAGACTTTACAACACTGCCCAGATCTCTGTTATGCCTCTTTTGTCACTCTAGGCAGAGGAGAACAGGATTGAGGTAGACATCCAAGGCCATCGGGATGAATTTAACTTCTCGATGAGTCGGGATAGACCTATCGATAGTTCAGGAATAGTATAAACTCTC
>NZ_JAFIRA010000078.1 GCF_022848905.1 Thermostichus vulcanus str. 'Rupite' | reverse complement strand
TAGAGCCAGAGACCAAGTTTTATGATCTGATCCCACGGCGCAGCGGCTGGGCGCGGTTGATCCCTGGGGGAGAGGCCCTGGCGCGTTTGCATTTTGATGTGGTGAGCTCCGGCCTACCCCTCTGGCTCTATACGGGCTTTTGAGGGCTGATACTTGGAATTTTCACTAATCCAGTAGAGGATCCTTAGTGGAGTTTTTGGAACAGAAGCAGAAGGCAATCAATCGTTTTGAACAAGACAGCCACAGATTACGACTCCCACTGATGGCAACTGGATAGTGATTCTCGGCAGCGGCACAGAATCTCTACTAGGGCTTGATTCTCAGGTAAAAGAGTCAAAAACAAAACGGCAAATACTCTTTTAGAGGGCTGTATCGAGACCTTCACAGCATAACTTGGCATCATCATAAAGATACAACGTTGGGGATCCACAAACGGTGAAACGGTGGTGAATTTTTATCGAGATGTGCTGCGGCCCCTTCTCTTCTCTGGTCTCAGGGCCGATCCAGAAGCCCTGAAGGTTCGGCTGTTGCAAGCCCTGCATTGGATCGGCACCACCCAGGCCACTGGGATCCTGGCCGGGCTAGAGCACCTGTTTTGCTACCGGGATCCCGTCCTCCAGGTGAAGCTGTGGGGCCTCAGTTTTCCCAATCCCATCGGGTTGGCCGCCGGTTTTGACAAAGATGGCGTCGGGCTAGCCGTCTGGCCCAGTCTGGGATTTGGCTTTGTGGAAGTGGGCACCGTCACCGCTCAGGCACAGCCGGGCAATCCCAAACCGCGCCTGTTTCAACTGCCGCAAGATCAAGCAGGGCTCAATCGCATGGGCTTTAACAATCAAGGGGCTGCTGCTCTGGCCGAACGGTTGCGCCAATTGCCACAGCATCGGATCCCGATTGGGATCAACCTGGGTAAATCCAAAGTCACCCCACTGCCAGAAGCTGCCGGGGATTATTTGACCAGTTTTCGCCTGCTCAAAGATTTGGGGGACTATTTTGTGGTTAATGTCAGCTCCCCCAACACACCGGGGTTGCGTTCTTTACAAGCCACCGAACAACTGGAGCCGATCCTGGTAACCTTGCAGCAGGAGAACCAAGGGCGGAAACCCCTTTTGGTGAAAATTGCCCCTGATCTGGACTGGCCGCAGATCGATGCCATTCTGGAGCTGGCCCAAACCCATCACCTGGCCGGGATTGTTGCCACCAATACCACCCTCCGGCGGGACAATCTGAAAACCCGTTCCCTCCCCGGCAGAGGGATCCCGCTCAGCGAAGAAGCGGGCGGGATCAGCGGTGCACCCCTACGCGCCCGTTCCACCGAGGTGATTCGCTACATTCACCAAGTTACCCAAGGAGGACTACCGATCATCGGCGTGGGGGGCATTTTCACCCTGGCGGATGCACTGGACAAACTAGAAGCCGGAGCCAGCCTGCTGCAGGTGTATACGGGCTGGGTTTACGAAGGACCGAGCATGGTGCCCCGACTGCTGCGGGGATTGGCCACCAAACACAAAGCCACAGCAAACCCTACGTTACACTTCCGCTAGAGAATGCCGACACAGGTAAGATCCAGGCGTAAGATCGTTAGGAATTCCTGTGAGAGCTTACCGGTGAACCTGCTGCAACACCTTTTCAAAACCCCCTATCCAGTTATCGGGGTGGTTCATCTGTTGCCGCTACCCACATCCCCCCGTTGGGGAGGCGATTTGGAGTGGGTGATTGCCCAGGCGGAACAGGCGGCGACAGCCCTAGCGGCAGGTGGCGTGGATGGGATCATCGTCGAGAACTTTTACGATGCCCCCTTTGCCAAGGACCGGGTGGATGCAGCAGTGGTGAGTGCCATGACGGTCGTTGTCCAGCGGCTGAAAACGTTGGTCTCATTACCTCTCGGGATCAACGTCTTGCGCAACGATGGTCACAGTGCCCTGGCGATTGCAGCTTGTGTGGGGGCGCAGTTTATTCGGGTGAATGTGCTCTCGGGGGTGATGGCCACAGATCAAGGCCTCATTGAGGGAGATGCCCACCGCCTTATGCGCTATCGCCGCGAGTTGGGGGCAGATATCAAGGTTTTTGCCGATGTTCTGGTGAAACATGCCCAACCTCTAGGCCCCGTGGGTCTCACCGCCGCTATTGCCGACACCGTAGAACGGGGCTTGGCCGATGCCATCATCCTCTCCGGTTGGGCCACGGGCAACCCACCCATTTTTGAGGAGCTGGAGCTGGCTCGCACTGCTGCTCCCCATGTGCCTTTGTTAATTGGTTCCGGAGCCACTGCAGAGAATATTGGTAGCTTGATTCGGCGGGCGGATGGGGTGATTGTGGCCAGTTCCTTGAAGCGGTCATCCCGTTCCGTGAGTATTCCAGCCGGCTATAAGGACTCCGTCCCGTTGACGCGAGCGGATCCCTTTCCTCTCATTGACCCGATTCGGGTGCGGGAGTTTGTGGAAGCGATGCACCTCGGGATCCGCGAGCGAGTTTCTAACCACTCCTACGTGGCCACCCCCAGTTCCGGTTAGAGCTTTTCCGGTACTATGCACTTCTACTATGCACTTCAATGACCCACACCCACACCTGCCCACCCAAACTCCTGAGGCGAGCGATTCCCTGGAGAGGGGGCCTTCAGGCTACGTTCTGACTCAGATCCCACGCATCTTGGTGGTGGATGACGATGCAGCCACCCGTAACTACATTGGCGAGGTATTGCGAAGTTCTGATTACCAGGTGGAAACCCGAGAAAGTGGAAAATCGGCCCTGGAGTACTTGCAAACTGCCGAAGAAGGACAATTGCCAAATGTGATCATCTGCGATTGGGTGATGCCCGAACTCTCGGGGGTGGATCTCTGTCGCCGTCTGAAGGGATCCGCTGATGGCCAATTTGTGTACTTCATTCTGCTGACAGCGCGTTCTGAGATTGGGGATCGGGTACGGGGCTTGGATGCGGGGGCCGATGAATTTATTGCCAAACCGGTTGACCCAGATGAGCTACAGGCACGGGTACGGGCAGGGCTACGGCTGCAACGGCTGACCCAAGCCTTGGCCCAAGCCAATCGACAACTGCAGGCCCGTAACGATCTGTTGGAGTCCCTCTCCCTCACGGATCCCTTGACAGGGGTTTTGAATCGACGCGCTTTGGATCAGGCACTGCCCCATTTGCTCAAACAGGTGGGGCCCCGTTTTGGGGAAGCTCGCTACCGCTATCTCTGCCTGCTGATGATGGATGTGGATCACTTCAAGCAGGTGAACGATACCCACGGCCACTATATTGGCGACTGTGTGCTGCAAGCCATTGCCGGTCGACTGCAAAATCAACTGCGCCCCTCCAGCTTGCTCTACCGCTATGGGGGCGAAGAATTTGTTTGTATCACTCCAGGGCTGAACCCTTCCCGCAGCTACCGCTATGCCGACTTTTTACGGCGGGTAATCAGCAACGACCCAATTGCCATTTCCCCCAAACGCAGCCTACTCATCACCATTAGTATTGGCGGGGCCGTGATCACAGAAGATCACCATCTAGAGCCAGAAGCTGCTCTGCAACAGGCCGATGAGGCCCTCTACCAAGCCAAACAAGCGGGGCGAAACCGGGTCCACATCCTCACCCCACCCTTAGACACAAGCTCCTGAGGCTTATTCTCTGGGATTGAATTGATAGCCTGAGGCCACCGCCAGTGACTCCAAAGAGCGTACACCCGTGTAGGTGCGGCCATTGATCACCCAGGTAGGGTAGCTAGTCACCCCCGCTTCTGTGCACTCTTGGGCCTGCGGGGTTCCAGGGCCATTGGGGGAGCACTCCACATAGGGCACTTCCGCAAAAGCTGCCCCAAACAAATCCTTTTGATCCTGGCAATGGGGACACCAGTAAGCTCCGTACATGGTACCGCCTGTTTCCCTGAGGTGGGTCGCCAACCCCACAGCGAAGGGGCTCGGAGGAGGCACTTGATTGGCATACACCCCAATGGTAACGATTAAGGTCAATACGCTCACCAGGATGTAACCGAAGCCCATCTTGCCCCAATCCAACCAGCGGTGGCCAAATACCGTCACCAGCCACAGTCCCGCCACCAAGACAATCGCTGCGGAGCAATACATACAAAACTGCCGCAGCACCGCCACCATCAGGTAGAGCATGTACATTTCAAAGGCGGTCATGGCGGAAACCAGGCCAAACAAAGCTGGCCAGCGCCATTGCTTCACCAACGGGATCCCGTCCGGAATCAGGGCCAACCCCAAAACGGCCAAAAAGCCCAACAGACCCACGGCAGCCGTCGGGATCCCAAGAAACTCTGCCCAACGGCTAGAGAGCACCAAATCACAGCCCCCATCGCCTGTACAGAAGGCAGCGGGTTGCTCCGTCAGCTTGCTGAAGGTGAGATAAGCCGTTAATAAGGATCCCAACCCGGCCAAAATCGCCAAAATCGTGCGGGAATGACGGTGCAGCCAGGGTTCTTCCTGCGTTTTGAGATAGTAGGCCATTGGATTCTATACCGTTACGGCAGTGAACACCCCCGATTATAGTGGGGATGGCTTGACCCCGTCTTTCGCCTTCAACGCAGAAGCCTCCGTTGCCTGGCGTACTTGTGTGGCAAATCTATCCCCAAGGGCATTCAGGTTCAACAGGGATCCGCCCCCCTGACTGACTCCAGGCCGGTCACAAAGGCTCCAACGACGACGAAAGTAACGGGCCAGATCTTGTTCCGACAGTGCCAGATAGACCGGGCGGCCATGAGGACAGGTATGGGGGTTGAGGGTGCGCTGCCAAGCGTCTATTAACTGTTGCATTTGCTCCAGGGTGAGCGGGATCCCGTTGCGGAGAGCACCCCGACAGGCCACTGCCACCTGAGCGGCCTGCAAATCTTGGCAATGGCTGAGTTCCAGCAGGGATCCCTGAATTTCCTGAGGATCTTCTTGCAGCAAAGCCAGCGGGATCCGTCGCAACACGTGGGTATGGGGGCCAAAGGGTTCAGGTTCTAACCCCAAGTGCTCGAGCTGTTGCAGGGCCTGGGGGGAGAGTCCTTCCAGCGTCAGAGGGAAATCCGGTTCCACCAACTGCCAATGCTGTTGCAGTTGCTCGTAGCGGACGCGTTCGTGAGCCAGGTGTTGCTCCACCAACCATAGCCCCTGGGGATGCTCCGTCAGGATATAGATCTGGTGTAGTTGCGCCAGGGCCTTGAGGGGGGGCAGGGATCCCGTTGGGGTTCCAGGGTTTAGAACTGAGTTCTGGGAGACTGACGGAGCATCGAGACCCTCTGCCTTTTGCGCTTCCTGCCTCGGTGCTGTAGGCATGACAAGATAAGCCTGTTTGGCCTCGCTAGCCCGAATCAGTTGTACGGAGCGGCGGCTGGCTTGTCCGGCTCCTGGGTTGAGGAGAGAGTGCAGATGCTGGCGCAACTGCTCCTGTCGGGTGGCCAGCGCTTGCACATACAGCTCACTCTTGGCGGGATGGCGATTCCAATCCACCTGCTCAGGGGGCAGACGCAGATGGACGACGGCCAAAGGATGTCGGTGGCGGGGCAGGGTATGGTGAAACACCGACTGCATTACCCGCTGCAATTCGGGAAGCTGCACAAAGCGCCCATTCACCGCCAGCCGGATCCAATCGGGGCGGGGACGATGCAGGCGATCCGGTAAACCCAAGAGCATTTCCCAGTCGCCCTCTTGTTGGTGGATGCGTCGGTAGCGCAAGTCGGAGGGATCCAGGTGCGGCAACAGTTGCAAAAGGATGTCTTGCAAGGTTTTCCCTGGCCAAAGGCTAAGGAGCAGGCGCTCATCTTGGTAGAACTGCCAACTAAGAGCAGGATGCGCCAGGGCCGCATTCTGGAGCAGTGTGAGGAGCAAACGGGCAGAAGCAGGCTCTTGACGGCGCAAAGGCCAGTCAGCAAATAGGTTGCTCACGGTCACGACTGTACCCAAGGCAGTGGCCGCCGGTTGCTTGTCCGTGAGGGATCCCTCCCGGTTGTAACAAGCCCTCCAGCCATGGGGATCAGCTCTATGCCAAGTTTGCAGCGTCAGGGATCCCAACCGGGCCAGGCTGTGCAGGGCTTCCCCGCGAAACCCAAGGGTGGAGGGATCCGATTGGGGATCCCACTTGCTACTGGTGTAGCGATGGGCGACCTGTTCCAGTTGCGAGGCGGGGATCCCTTGGCCGTTATCACTGACTCGAATTTGCCAGCGCTGGGGCCAAACCTCCACCTGAATGCGGGTTGCTTGAGCATCCAGGGCATTTTCTACCAGCTCCCGCACCGCCGCCGCCAGGGAGTCAATCACCTCTCCAGCCGCCATTTGGGCGACGCGTTCGGGGGGGAGGGGTTGAATGGTGCACATACCCAGATGCGGCAGTTGAGGATGGCGAATCCAGTCTCCCTAGATAACTTGAGGTAAGTCAAACTAAAGATCCCATCAAAACCTCCGGGGTACTCCCGCCACAGTGTAGCTTGGCAGTGAAGGGGGATAGATAAGGCAATCTCTGGGGTATGCGCTTCGCGCAGGCTGCGCCAACGATGCCCCGGAGATTGCCTGACCTGGAGTCATGACACTAAGCTACGATAATCCCATGCTGCTCACTTACCAGTACAAACTTAACCCAACCGATAGCCAAGCTTTGACCCTAGAAACCTGGGGTGAATTGTTGCGGCGGCACTGGAACTATGCGTTGGGTCAACGGTTTGATGGGTTGAATCGAACTCGTTGCCGGATTGACCGTTGCAGCATTGTTTCTGAGCCCGTTGGGGAGGTGCCGGACAAAGTTGATTACTACACCCAAGCATCGGAGTTACGCGCCACTAAAGAACAATTTCCCGAATACAAAGACATCTATGCGGATTGCCAGCAGCAAAACCTGATGCGACTGGACAAAGCCTGGAAACGCTGGA
>NZ_JAFIRA010000077.1 GCF_022848905.1 Thermostichus vulcanus str. 'Rupite' | reverse complement strand
AACAACCGGATCAAGGTAATCAAGCGACAAGGGTATGGGTTTACCAACATTACTAACTTCAGAGCCAGATTATTAGCAGCTTTCTGGCCTTAGTAATCCTTGATCACCATAAGTCCAGGAGAGCCCGAGTATAAACCGCCTCTCCCCACAAGGCAGGAGTTTGTTAAACAAGTAACTGAACTGACTCGAGATTTTAAAAAAGGAAATCATTCTTGGATCCCAGTCGTTGAGCTAGGAAAACAATATGAAGAAAAATATGGGTTGCTGATTCAGGAGGTTTTGCAAAACTGTGCCAAGGAGCATGCTTCATTAGCAGCTTTTCTTCGTTCTCTACCCCGCTACTTTGCTGTACATACTGTCCAAGGTCAAGCATACTTCTGTCCCTTTACGTCCCCGAATGAGCAGGCTCCTCTAGCAGCAAGGACGGTCGACCTGAAATCGTCAGCGGCAGAGATGGTCGACATCATTCGTGAGTTGTTACGTAGTCAGGGCAAGGCAGCTGGTGAATACGCTCACCCAGGACTGGTTACTACGGCCTACAACAGCAGATATGGCCATGGCATTTTGGAAGGTCTGCGCCGACGCGGATTAGGGGCTAATTTGCGGGCATTTATTGCCCAGTGCTCAAGCGACTTTGCTATCAGAGCCGGCAGCAACGGCAGTTGGGAAGTCGCTTACCGTTCCTCTACTGTGAAGCAGTCAAACCCATCATAGGTTCGATCCTTACCTATTGGGCTATGCTTTGAGAAGCGCCTCGGAATATGCAGTAAATATTCTTTCAAGTGTACAAATTAGGCTCGTTTCTATTTGTTTGTATCATCTGTCATGGTGATAGCAACTCTTCCAGTGTACTCTCTCTGTCTTGAAGCTATTGAAGCAATTTTTTGTAAACCCATCTTGATGGTTAGGGCTCCTTAAAACCCCAAGCCATCTGCACCGGAGGTGACCACCCCTTTTTCTGCATTCAAGGTAACAATCGCCCCATCCCGAATCAGGCGAGTGGCATTCTTCACCCCCACCAACACCGGTACCCCCAACCGTGAACCAATCACTGCCGCATGGGAGGAGGAGCCTTCTTCTTCGGTGATCACCCCAGCTGCCTGTTTGATGGCCTCCACATAACTGGCGTCGGTAGATTGAGCCACCAAAATATCACCGGAGGTGAGCTTGTTGGAATCGAGGCTGGACTTGATGATACGAGCCGGGCCGCTAACCATGCCTTTGCCAAAGCCTTTCCCTTGAGCCACCACCGATTTCACCACGTCCACCTTGATCAGATCCGTGGATCCCGCCACTCCCGGCAAGGTGCCAGCACTGAGCACCACCAAGTCCCCATCGTTTAGTAATCCCTCTTCTTGGGCCAGGCTAATGGCCGATTGGAAGGTCTGGCGAGTGGTGGACAAATCCATCACCAACAAGGGCCGCACCCCCCACACCAGCTGCATCCGCCGCGCCACTTCCACATGGGGGGTGACAGCCAGGATTGGGGTGCGGGGGCGAAACTTGGAGACATTCCGGGCTGTAGCTCCGGTTTTGGTCAGGGTCATCACCGCCACAGCATCCAACTCGCGGGCAATTTCGCCCACGGCACGGCTAATCGAGTCAGGGATCAGGCTTTGTCGGGTCGGAACATTGCCATTGCGCTGGCCCAATTCCTGTAGGGTGAGGGAGCGAATTTGCTGGCGCCGTTCTGTGTAGGTTGGGCCAAAGTAGTCCTGTTCAGTGCGCACGGCAATACGGGCCATGGTGGCGACAGCCTCGACAGGATATTTGCCCACAGCAGTTTCATTGGAGAGCATGACAGCATCGGTGCCATCCAAAATGGCATTGGCCACATCGGAAATTTCAGCACGGGTGGGGCGGGGACTATGGGCCATGCTGTCCAGCATTTGGGTGGCGGTAATTACCGGGATCCCCAAACAGTTGGCAAGGGCGATCATCCGCTTTTGCAAGATCGGCACCTCTTCGGCGGGCAGCTCCACACCCAGATCCCCACGTGCCACCATCACTCCATCACTGAGGGCCAAAATTTGGGGCAATTGTTCGATAGCTTCGTGTTTCTCGATCTTGACGATGATCGGAACTCGTTTGCCAACGGCAGCCATCAGTTCCCGCAGTTCCAAAACATCGGAAGGCTCCCGCACAAAGCTGAGGGCCACCCAATCTACCCCTTGATTGAGACCAAAGTAGAGGTCTTCTTTATCTTTCTGGGTAACGGCACGGATACTGAGGCGCACACCCGGAAAATTGACCCCCTTGTTGTCAGAGAGAGTTCCGCCGACGATGGTGCGACAGAACAATTCACCGGCTTCGGGATCCACCGCCTCTACCCGCATTTCCACCCGCCCATCATCTAGGAGAATCGTGGCTCCTTCGGGTACCTCCTGGGCCAATTTGTCATAAGTGACCCAACTGCGTTCCTGGGATCCCGCAATCGGTTGGCTAGTCAAAACAAAGGGATCCCCGGCTTTAAGGGCAATCGGGCCTTCGGCAAACTTACCTAAGCGAATTTTGGGGCCTTGTAGGTCTTGCAAAATGGCGACTTGAATGCCTAAGTCCATCGAGGTTTGGCGGATCAGGCGAATGCTGCGGCGGTGCAGCTCGTGATCCCCATGGGAAAAGTTGAGGCGAAGGGTGGTCGCCCCCTGTAGGATCATCTCCCGCAAAATGATCGGATCCAAGCTGGCGGGGCCAATGGTGGCAACAATTTTGGTGCGCCGAAAGGATTCGCTCAGATGCATAGCAGTGTTTCCCGAGGGAGGGCAGCCCGGATCATCTCCCCATTTCAGGGATCCCCTAGATACGATAACCCGTTGTGCCCGCTTTCAGCCCCGCTTTTTTCGGAATGCTCAAGGATGGGAGAATGGGAAAGCCACAAACCTGGAGTTGAGCGATGCCATTAGCCCCTGAATATGCTTATCCATTTGAGCACCATCAAAAGTTCTCGCTGGATAACCCGACCATCTCCAGCCCAGGACTTTCTAAGCGGGAATACGTGGCCAGCATGGTATTACAGGGTATCGTCAGCAATCCCCAAACCAACATTGGTGATTTACCGCCTGAGCAGCGACAAGTCTTGGCCTATACGGCGGTGTTATTAGCGGATGATTTGTTGGCGGCTTTGGGTGCTCAGTAGGCCAACAGCCAATTGGCAATCCCCTGTCGCCGCCAGGGAGGTGCAACACACAGAAATTGAACAAAAGGATTGAGATAAAAGGAATGGTTGAAGACAACATACCCCACAGCCCTTTCCTGTACGACTTCAACAAAACACTCCCTCTGCTCAATATCTTTGGCACGATCTCCCGCAAAAATATCGAAGGTTTGGATGGTTTGTAGATCGCTGTAGGTTGCTTTTCTGATCTCTGTCATAGTTCTTTGAGACTGGGGTTTCACCTCAAGTGGATCAAATGCGGCTGAGCCGTCGCACCAGTTCTTCCCCCAAACGCATAAAGTTTTCAATGCCTTCCGGTTGTACCCGTTGGTTACTGCGCCAGAGAATTAAATGGGATCCGGATCCCTCGACGGCATAGTTGAGATGATCCTCCAGAAAGCTCAGGACACCGGGATGAAAACGTATCCGAATTTGAGCTTCATCCTGTCCTCGCAATAGGTAGCTGCGAGAAAACTTGGGATGGCTCTCGAAGTTGATGTCTTTCATGCCGAAAGCTTTGGCGATGCCATGGAAAAAAGCATTTTCGGGGTGGAGTCGAAAGCTGGGTAGCCACAGATCTTCTTGATACGCAGAGAAGACAGACATGCGATAGGTGCTGCGATTTTTACCACTGCCACTGGTGTATTGGTAATCAAATAGGGCGATTTCAGTGCCATCGATCAACCGCTTGGACATCCAGTTGCAGTAACGCCGCCCACGGCCCCGCTGAAACAGCTCAAAACTGGATTGATTCAACCGGGATGGGATCCCCTCAACTGACTGGGCAGAAAACTGCATCCCCAAACGAACAGCCACTTGTTCCAGAGCTTCTCGCCGCTTCTTTTCTAAATAAGCATTAAAAGCCAAGAGTCCGGCCACAAAAGCTAAAAACAGCATTAAAAACAGCCAAAACGGATCCATACTGCTTCTCCCAGCTTGCAGACAATGGTGCCCACCTCAGAATACCCACAAGCCAGCCCAAAACCACTACAAAAAAGGATCCCCTCAATCAAGAGAAGGGATCCCGTTCAAGAGTTACGATTTTCCAGGACTAAGAGAAGTGAGTCACAGATCTCGCAACCGATCATGCATCGTAATAGAGGGCAAACTCATAGGGATGAGGCCGCAGATTAATCGGGTTGATCTCGTTGTCGATCTTGTACTCGATGTAGGTCTCGATCAGGTCTTCGGTAAAGACACCCCCTTCTAGCAAGAAGGCGTGATCCTTTTGCAGGTTTTCCAAGGCATCCAACAAAGAGCCGGGGGTAGAGGGAATCTTGGCCAGTTCTTCCGGTTCCAGATCGTAGATATCCTTGTCCAGAGGTTCGCCAGGGTGAATCTTGTTCTTGATCCCATCCAAACCGGCCATCAGCATGGCGGAGAAGGCGATGTAGGGGTTGCAGGTGGCATCAGGACAACGGAATTCCAGACGCTTGGCTTTCGGGCTGGTGCCGGTCACCGGAATGCGGATAGAGGCAGAGCGGTTGCCCTGGGAGTAAGCCAGGTTCACCGGAGCCTCAAACCCAGGTACCAAACGCTTGTAGGAATTGGTGGTCGGGTTGGTGAAGGCCAAGATGGCCGGGGCATGCTTAAGAAGACCACCGATGTAGTAGAGGGCGGTTTCGCTCAGATTGGCATAGGTGCCTTCTGCATAGAACAAGGGCTGGCCATCTTTCCAAAGGGACTGGTGGGTGTGCATGCCCGTGCCGTTGTCGTTAAACAGAGGCTTGGGCATGAAGGTGACAGTTTTGCCGTGCTTGCGCGCTACATTGCGAATCACATACTTATAAATCAGCATGTAGTCGGCAGCCGAGATCAAATCGGCGAAGCGGTAGCCCAACTCCCCTTGTCCGCCAGTAGCCACTTCGTGGTGATGCTTCTCAATCGGCACCCCCAATTTGGCCATGGTCAACAACATCTCGGTGCGGATGTCTTGGTGAGAGTCGGTGGGAGGAACAGGGAAATAACCCTCTTTGTAGCGAGGCTTATAGCCCAAGTTGCCCCCTACTTCTTCACGACCTGAGTTCCAACGGCCCTCGATGGAATCGACGAAGTAGTACCCAGCATTTTGGGTTTGATCAAAGCGAACATCTTCAAAGATGAAAAATTCGGCTTCCGGCCCAAAGTAGGCGGTATCGGCAATACCGGTGGATTGCAAATAGGCGACAGCGCGGGTGGCCAAACTGCGGGGACAACGGGAATAGAGCTGGCCCGTACGGGGCTCGACGATGCTACAGGTAAGGCTGAGGGTGGGGACTTCCAGGAAGGGATCAATCCAGGCGGTTTTCGGATCCGGCACCATGAACATGTCGGACTCATTGATCGCTTTCCAGCCCCGAATACTGGATCCGTCGAAGGCTAACCCTTCGGTAAAGGTTTCCTCTTTGATCATCGAGGTGTGGAAGGAGACGTGCTGCCAGGTGCCGAAGATATCCACAAACTTGAGATCCACCATTTGGACATTGTTGTCCTGGATCATCTGAAGCACTTCTTGGGGCGTGGATGCCATTACTCTCTCCTTATTGGGTTTGCGGTTAGGACTGGGGTGAACTGCGGTGGGTTCAGGTAAGCCTGTACGGGATCCCAGCGATCGATCCCCACGTTTTGACCCAAGCACGGTCAGAAACGCTCACTCATCCTAGAAAGGCCGACACCGGCATTTTGTTGTTTCTGATACAAAATTTGCCCAAGCTTGGCCTTCTGCTCAACTTGATGGACTTCTTGAGCAAAGACCTCCAATCTACGCCCTTGCGTGAGGTTGGGTTGCCATCGGGATCCCGCCTGGTGGGAGTACGCCCTTCAGGCTTAGGATTGGGGCTTGTTTGGGATCCCTGACATGCTGCTTCTGGAAACGCCGCGCCTGAGGTTGCGCCCCCTCAGTTGGGATGATTTAGAGGATTTGGCCTGCCTCTACGCCGACCCGCGCGTCACCCGGTTCATCAGCACTACCGGACTACCCCGTTCCCGCGAAGAGACGCTCTGTTTTCTCTAGCGCATCACCACAGCTCAACAGGAGCGTGGGCTGAGTTTATGGGCTTTTGTTCACAAAGAAACAGGGCATTTGATCGGACGAGGTGGCCCCAGCTTTCAGGAGGTGGAGGGGCAAGAAGAACTGGAGATCGGTTGGGCCTTGGCCTACAACTATTGGGGACAGGGATTAGCCAGCGAAGCAGCCCGTGCCGCTCGGGATTATCTATTTTGGGAACTGGGTCCAGAACGGCTCATCTCCATCATCTAGGCCGCTAGTGCTCTCAGCGGCAGATTTCGCCCTCATCCGCAGGTGAAGTACCCGACGCTCATTGCTATGCAAAAGATGCAAAAGTGCTGCGCACCGCTGCGCGACAGAGGGTGGGCTTCTCTGAATCAACCGCGACAGCCTCGGAGAGAGTAGACTTGCTTTTCCTCTCTCTGGTCTTACATCGCGTCCCAGAAGGGATCATAAGAGTGATTAAGGCAGGAATAGAACAAGTCTCTGTCCCCTAGCCTACAAACCCTAACAACCCTAACAAAAAAGACCCCCTAGCTTAGGCCAGGGGATCCGAATCATGAGTTAGTCACTAGAACCAGCTAGCAACCCACTCTCAATTCACTCAATCAACCACGGATGGCAGGAGCCGTCTCCACAGCCGCCAAATCCAAGGGGAAGTTGTGAGCATTGCGCTCATGCATCACCTCCATACCCAGGTTGGCCCGGTTCAACACATCGGCCCAAGTCCCAAC
>NZ_JAFIRA010000076.1 GCF_022848905.1 Thermostichus vulcanus str. 'Rupite' | reverse complement strand
AGTGTGGTGGTGACCCGTTTCATGGGGACTATTGTATGTACTATTTCTGTTGCTGAATAAATTCAGCCTGTGCGCTTATATCCCCCGGTTAGAAACCGGGGGCTTTACGCTGCTTTTCGTAAGTCCCGCGCTGTACCCACAGGGTCAGCGTCGGGAGGATGTCACCATCCGAAGGGATCCTTCAGGCAGCGTTGGCAGAGATTGGATCCGCAGTATGATCCGACCGATCTTCTGGGCGGGATCCCTCTTGGCAGCGCTCCATGGCCTGCAGCAGCAGAGCTTCCCCTTCTTGTAGGGTTTCAATGCGACACAATAGGGCGCGAAATTGCGAGGCTCCGGCAAAGTCTTTAATGTACCAAGTCATGTGTTTGCGGGCCTGACGGATCCCGCGTTCCCCCTTGTATTCCCAGAGGCCACGCAGGTGTTCTAAAGCCATTTGAATGCGATCCAGGGGAGTCGGGGCTGGCTTTTCTTGCCCGGTTTTCAGGAAGTGATCCACTTCCCCCACCAAAAAGGGGTAACCCATAGTGCCCCGTGAGCACATCACCCCATCCGCCCCTGTTTCCTCAAGGCACTTCACCGCTGCTGCCACCGAGAAAATATCTCCATTGGCAATCACTGGGATGCGCAGGTGCTGCTTAACCCGGCGGATCCAGTCCCAACGGGCGGTGCCGTTAAAGCCTTGGGCGCGGGTGCGGCCATGCAGGGTCAGCAATTGGGCCCCAGCCTCCTGCAGACGATGGGCAAAATCCAAAATCGTAATCTCTTGATCCGACCAGCCCAAGCGGGTTTTCACGGTTACGGGCACATTCACCGCCGCCGCCACCGCTTCTACAATGCGTGCTGCGGTATCGGGATCCTTGAGCAAGGAGGAGCCACCGCCATTCTTGGTGATTTTATTCACGGGGCAGCCCATGTTGATATCCACAATCGTTGCCCCTTCGTCCACCGCCATACGGGCCGCTTCCGCTAAAAAGTGGGGTCGACAGTCGAACAACTGAATGCCAATTGGATCTTCTCCTTCGCCCACCTCCATGATGCGGGGCAAATCGTGGGCGTAGTGCAACCCCGTCGCGTTCACCATTTCGGTGTAAACCAGGCTTTGGGGGGCCAAACGACGCACTAACCCCCGAAATACTTTGTCAGTCACGCCCGACAGCGGGGCCTGAAACACCCGACTCAACACCTTCACCCCACCGATATCCAGAGGCTGGGCTAAGCGGGCTTGCAGTTCTGGCGAAAGAGTCAGGCTCATCGGGGATCCCTAGGGTTAGCCTTCTTTGTTGACGAAGTAGAGCAGACCCATGATCCGTGCCCGTTTGATCGCCACCGTCAGATCCCGTTGCTGCTTGGCGGTCAGACCCGTGATGCGGCGGGGCAAAATTTTACCGCGCTCGGTAACAAATTTTTTGAGCAGTTCGATGTCCGTAAATTTGATTGGGTCTCCGGGCTTGATGGGAGACATGCGGCGGCGGGCGTAAACCATAGGGCAGAGGGGATAAAAGGGACTACTTGATCTCTTTGTGGACAGTGTGACGGTTGCAGTGGGGGCAGAATTTCTTCAGCTCCAAGCGGGCCGTGGTGTTACGGCGATTTTTGGTGGTAGTGTAGCGGTTCACCCCCGGAGAACGTTTGTCAACGTTGGTACGGCACTCCGTACACTCCAGGTTGATGATGATGCGGACACCTTTTGCTTTGGCCATGATGGATCCCAGACTGAGGTGAGAGGCTGGCAAGACTCAGAAGCCACCCAAACTTTGGGTTACAACCAAGTATTCATATCGCAAGCGCAATCACCAATTATCTAACTTTTCTTTGACAGAATCAACCCAATTTCTCATCTGTTTGCCGGTTTGTTGCCGCAGACTGCGGGTATTTTGATCCATGTCTTTGCTCAGGCGCTGCATCTGTTTGGAGAGATCGCGCACCGTATCGTTCCGTTGGGCTTGGCTCAACAAGTCACGGGCAGCGGATTTCACGTCCTCGGCAGCATCCCCCTCCAGGATCCCTTCCAGGAATCGCATCGCCTTTTCGTCGAGGTGATAGCCCCGCTCCGACTCCACCACCAGGGTGCGTCCGGCACGGTCGTGTATGGTTTGGCGCTTTTCTTTGTCAAAGACGGCAAACAGGCCATCGGCAGCCAAAGGCACCAACAGCGCTTCCGTGAGCAAAAACAACGATAAGACACTCTCGCGGGCTACCGAGCGGATCAGGTGCGGAGAGGTCTCGGTTTCCGGATCCAGGGTTTTAATATTCAACAACCACTTGCCCAAGCTTTGTCCTTCAGGCCGGGATTGAAAATAACCGCGATTCACCAGCCAGACAGCGAAAAAGGCCACGTAGCCGGTCATATCCACCGCGCCTGCATTGGCCCCAAATAGGGATGCTAGCCCTTGAGCCACATAGGAAGCCCCTAGGCCCACGCCAAAATCGAGGGCAAAAGCGCCAATCCGTTTGCGCCAGGTGGCCAATTTCGGAATCGTCTCTATCGGAGCCGTCTGCGGCGCCGGAGCGGTTTTGGGGGCAGGCTGTTCCCTCTCAACCGGACGCAGGGGGGCAGGCGGAGGTAAGGCACTGAAGGTTTGCCACTCGCCGGAGCGTTGATCCAGTTGATCGGTTTTGGGCCGTTCTGGAAATTTGGGTCGTTCGGGATAAGGTCTGGGATCCGTCATCGCTGTTGTAGACAGTGGGTCTTCTCATTCTAGCGAGGTGGGCCTACACCCCGGTCAGTAGGGGTAGGGGGGCAGGGATCCGACGCGGGATTTCGTAGGTGAGGCGGTCGCGGGCCAGCATCGTCGGGGGGAAAATCGCCTGGGCCTCCGCCAACAGATCGGCCAACGTAATCGCAGCCTCTGGAGTATAGCGAGGGCTGAAGTGGGTCAGCATCAAGGCTTGGGCTTTCGCCTCGGCTGCCACCCGGGCGGCCATGGCGGCGGTGGAGTGTTTGGCGCGACGGGCCAGTTCCCGATCCGCTTCGGCATAGGTAGCCTCGTGAATCACCAGATCGGCGGCGCGAGACAGATCGATAGCATTGCGACAAAAGGTGGTGTCGGTACAGTAGGAGAACTTGCGACCTGGGATCGGATCCCCGACGTAATCCCGTCCGTGAAAGGAGCGGCCCTGCCAAGTGATGGATTGGCCTGCCTTCAGTTGTCCGTACAGCGGCCCAAAGGGGATCCCGTCGGCACGGGCTTTTTCCACATCAAAACTGCCCGGTCGATCCTGCTCCACGACACGATAGCCAAAGGCAGGCACGCGATGATCCAAGGGCGCACAGAACACGGAGTATTCCGGTTCCTGCAAAATCAACCCAGTCTCTACGGTGTGAATCTGGAAGGGGTAGGGGATCCGCGTTTCACTGTAGCGCAGCACCGCCTTTAGGTAGTCTTCCAGCCCGGGCGGGCCGTAAATGTCAATCCGTTCAGGGGTACTGCCCAAGCCCAAAGAGGCCAACAACCCTGGTAAGCCGTAAATGTGGTCGCCGTGCATGTGGGTGATAAAAATGCGGCGCAATTGGCTAGGGCGCAACTCATCCAGGCGTAACAACTGGTGTTGGGTGCCTTCTCCACAATCCAGTAGCCACCATTCCGACCGTTGCGGAAATTGCACCGCAATCCCGGAAACATTGCGCTGGCGGGTGGGCAAACCGGAGCTGGTGCCCAGGAAGGTAATCCGAATGGCGTTGGGATCCGCAGAATGACTCACGCAGAAGGGTGTTAAGGGTTGGGATCCCTAGCTTATCAATTGGGACAAGCACAAATCCCAAACCAGGAATAGGAAAGGTTTTGGCAACCGGATAGGGTAAGGCACACACCCAAGTTCCTCATCGAGTTCGCAGCGCTCCTGCAGAAGAGACAGCTACTCCTTCACCATCGCTTGTCCCGGCAACAGACGGGGTTGAATACCCGTTCGTGATCCTGGAGCTGGGCAATGGTGTCTAGGAGGGCTCCACGATGAAGGCTCTCCTCGTACTCAACGATCCGCACCGCAATCTCGTCTGCCAAGGGATCCCTCTAGGCCAGAAATAGAACCAGCCACAACAAAGCTGGCAGTGAAACTTTTCTTTCACAGCCTGTGGAAAACCTGTGGAAAGCAACCGTAGCTCGCCCAAGCCACGATGGGATCCCTAACCATATCTGGAGGGAGGATTCACTACATTAGGGGATCCCACACTGACTGTGTGTTAAGTTTTGTAACTTTGTCAGGAAATAGCAACATTTCCACCCTGATCAACCTGTGGAAAACTTGTGGAAAACTCCAAAAACCTGTGGAAAACCTGTGGAAAAACCCCCCAAGTTATTAACAGGTATAAATACCCTGTGGAAAACTGGCCAAGTTATCCACAGTTTTTCCACAGGTGGGGAATAAGGTCAAACGGTTGTAGTGCAAGGTTTTGGGGATCACTTTCCACAGTTTCCACAGCCCCTACTACTACTAGATCAAAAAATTAGATAGAGCAGGGATCGAGATCTTAAACTTCTCGCGCGCGAGATCTGTGTTTTGGCAAAGTTGCTGCAAGGGGCAGGGATCCAACTGGGGCAGTCGGTGTAGGATGTGCGTGTTCAGCCCTCAAGTGCCCCTCATGGTGCAAGCCCAACGTCCTACGGACAACACGGAGCGTCAACGCGTCAAGGAGACGGCGTTTTTGTCTCCGAGCCGCTTTGGCAAAGGCTCAGAGGAGGATCCCGCCCATTCCATCTTCCTGAGCCTGACCTGTGAGCAAGCGGATCTCAGCCATCACCTCGCGTCGGTGAGTCGAGCCGTGGCCAGTCGCCCTGCCCTGCCCGTTTTGGCCAATGTGCTGCTGGAGGCGGACGCGGACACCCAGCGAGTCGCTCTGACGGCTTTTGACCTGAACTTGGGCATTCGCAGTGAGTTTGATGCGCAGGTGGAGCATTCGGCTCGGACCACGTTGCCCGCCAAGCTCTTCAGCGACATTGTCAGTCGCCTACCCAGTGGCAAGATCACCCTGAGCCAGCTGAGGGAGGATGCTCCCGTGACCCTGACTTCGGCAGCTGGTCAGTACCAAATGCAAGGACTATCGGCGGAGGACTACCCCACCTTGCCCGAGGTTGGTGCCGGTGATGGGAGTGAACCCACACAAGCACTGGAGCTGAACATTGAGAACCTGTTGCAAGGGATCGGTCAAACCCTCTTTGCCGCTTCCGCAGATGAAACCAAGCAGGTGCTGACGGGAGTGCATGTCAAGTTGCTGGCCGGGGATCCGCCGTTGTTGGAGTTTGCTGCTACCGACGGGCATCGTTTGGCTACCGTGCAGACCGAGCTGAGAGAACTCCATTTTGAGAACAGTGACGGGATCCCAAGTGAATGGTCAGGGCAAAATCCGGGAGGGGTTGGGCTGGATTTCACGATTCCCGCCCGTACCCTGCGGGAGTTGGAGCGGATTCTCAGTAACCAAGCTGCCGCTCGCGCCAGCGGGACGGAGTCCTTTACGGTGCAGTTGCGGTTCGACCGGGCACAGGTGCAATTCGGACTCGATCGCCATTTGATCACCAGCCGCCTTTTGGATGGCCAATATCCCGACTACAAGCGCCTGATTCCCAGCCAGTTTGAGCGACAAGTGACCCTGGAGCGTCGTCCCTTGATGGAATCGCTGGAGCGAGTTGGAGTGTTTGCCGCCCAAAAAAACGACATCATCAAGTTTCAACTTTCCGCCGCAACCCAAACCCTGCAAATCAGCACCGAAGCTCCCGATGTGGGAAGCGGCCAAGAATCTCTGCCGGTACAGATGTCTGGGCCGGATCTAGAGCTAGCTTTTAACGTGCGTTACTTACTCGATGCCCTGAAAGTATTCCACACCCAGCAGGTGAGCCTGGAGTTAAACGGTGCGACACAACCCGCTATCTGGAAGCCAATTGGGGCGATGCGCTTGTGCTACCTGGTTATGCCGGTGCAGCTGCGGGCCACCTAAGAAGCCTTTAGGGATCCAGATAGGCAATCAAGCTGGCGCGGCGAGTGGGGGCAAATTGAGCACAGGTGTGGAGAATCGTCTCCAGAACAGGAGCATGACTGGCCTGAAACTGCCGCAGGACACTCTCTGGCTCCAACTGATGGGCAAACATTTGATGCACAACCTTGTGCCAAGTTTGGGTTACTGCTTGGCCTAGGCAGGAGTAGATGAATGCTGCCAAGGGAGAACGGGTGAGGTCGTGACGGGCGGTGCTGGATCGCCCTTTGTAGAGCAGTTCCCACACCACAGGGTTGTGGTTGGTGCTGATCCGCCCAACTTCGAGATGGATGGGCCAGGGATTCTGAGAGCTCAGGGGCTCATCCCAGTCTTGTCCGGGAGGTCGATAGCCCAAAAATAACGAGATGGGGCCATCCCCACCACTGCTTAAGGCCACCGCTTCCAATAGGCCAATTGCCAACAGTTTCACCCCGATGTATTCTTGCCCAATGCGGATATTCTGGGTAGCTTGTTCAGTCATCGCTTGCCAGGTTTCTGGGCTGGGGTAACCGCGGTGCCGCTGGAACACCCGTTGCGGATCCAAATTCAGGAAAAACTGCTCCATCCGCTGCAACACCCGGCGATACTCCACCACTGAGTAGAGGTTAAGCTCCAGTAGGCGTGGATCCATCTCTGGCAAGAGATCCCAGGTATGATCCAGAAAAACCCCCGCATCGGTAGAGGCAAAATTTCCGACATCGCGGTTGGTTAGCTCCACCGCATCCCGTAGTATTTGCTCAATGTGTTGTGAAGTCAGCCCCAACTGTAGCTCTTGATTGAGCTGCCCAATGCGGTGTTCTAATTGTTCTAGGCAGGAGTAGCCTTCCCCATTCACAGGGCGAAAGGGAATCGTGGCTTCAATGCTGGCGACAATCGCCACTTGATCTTGGAGAGAAAGCCAGGGTTCCAACACATCCAAGGCCAGAC